>NZ_JASAUT010000026.1:0-126667 GCF_029952935.1 Bradyrhizobium sp. Mp19
AGAATCGGCGGCGCCACTTGCCGACGGTGTGTTCATGGATGCCAAGTTCGGCAGCCACAGACTTGCTTGGCAGACCATCTGCACACCGCAGGATCGCGCGGCATCGCTCAGATAGCGATCGGGCTACACGATGACGACGAACTTGCCTCTCCAAGTACGCCCGCTCCTGCGAACTCAGCACCAACGGCGCGATCGGCCGGCCTTTCACACCTGCATTCGCCACGAGCGCTCTCCTCTCTAGAGATCCGAGCGATCAACTAATGTCACGAACTTCCGTTCCAGATGACTAGTTCGTGAAATATCTCGTCGGTGGCCATCTCAACGAGAGGCTTCACGTTCCCAAGAGCGACAAACATCCTCAGGAGAAGAAAAACTCTTTGACGGTCGTGATCGTTGGGTAGTGCCTTTATAAGGAGGTCGCGAATGGCCTCGCGTGCATTTTGCAGATGCTCACCCCCGGCGTCACTCAGGTAGGTGCGGCCGAGCGGTCTCATCGCATCGTGAATCTTGAAACGATCGACACCGAAAATCTGGATTGTACCGCTTGTTCGCAATCGCCTGAATGCCGTGGCCGCGATCTCCGGCTCGAGGTCGAAGGCGCGCTTCAATACGACACTGGCTTCGGATTGAGTCAGTGGGACGTCGCTGAGACTGAGCGCCGCGACAGCGCGGCGCTCAGGGTCGTTAAATCTGTCGAAGACATCTGACAGAATAAGTTCTTGCGCAGTCTCGACAATATGGGTGCGGTCCTCAAGCGCCGCGCAGACTCGGGTGACCACCCCCTCGTAGCTTTCAGCCGCAATTTTCAGCGCATTCTGGACGTAGAGCGGCAGCCCACCAGTGATTTTCAACAAGCGCTCATAGTCTGAGAAATCCCCACGGCATCCGAGCGACGCTCCCTCGGCCGCGGCCGTCTCATTGGACCAGCCGAGAAGCAACTCCGCCTTCACGCCAAGCGTTGCCTCGATTCGGGCGATCGTTGCGCTGGGCTGGGCGAGAAGCACAAACTGCAGCTGATCGGAGGCCCCGACCAGCGAAACCAAATCCGCGGCTGCAATGCGATGCGCGTTATCCAACACCACAGTCGCGGTGAGTTTGTCCTCGGCTAGGTGGCGACCGATCGCAAACAGGATTTCGGTGCCGCTTGCGCCCGGTAACAAGATCTCGCCTAGCTTGCCGCCACGCGATCCGAAGATGCGAGCTGCAAGTTCGCGTGCGACGGCATTGGCCAGCGCAGGGCCGGATATCTCGGCAATATCGTAATATGCCAGACGGTCAGAAGTATGCAGAGCTGTCTGAGAAACCCAGGACGTCTTTCCTGCACCGGAGAGGCCGACGACGAGCCGCACGCGTTGGCCATTTGCCAGATTTGGTTCATGTTCCTGCGGACGATATCGAAGCGGCGGAGCAGGAAAATCTTGGAGTTGGACAACAAGCTGCTCGAAGAGTGCCGGTAATTCCTCAACCGTGAACGTGTGATTGGAGCTTGGCTCAATCCCACCCGCTGCTGCCATCATCCGGCCAGCGATTTTCCAGACGAGGGTTTCTGGAGCCAATACGGAAAAAGGAAGCGTTTCGGCAGCCGCTCGGCACGCCTCGAAACCATCCGCGATGGTCCTCCACGGCAAGGGAAGGGCTTCGTCTACCGCCGGTGATTGCGGCCAATGGAGCCTGGTGTCGGACGGCCATTCTTTACCTGTGATAAGCTTGGCAAATTCCGGCCCAGGCGCACTATTCGATACTATGACGAACTGGCATGAACCGCTCCGTCGACCTTCCTCGTGCTCCTGTCTAATAGCCGCGAACCTTGAGAGTGCGCCATCAATGTCGCTTAGAATAAGGTTAGATGCCCGAGTTTTGACTTGTAGGTAGATTCGTCTGTCAGGCTGGACGAGTTCGACGTCTTCATCATTCTCGACGATGACATGGGTCACACCGGCCCGGGCAGCATCAAACAGACACGCGGCGGCATAGAGGTGCTGATAGAGGAACCCGCGATGAACGGCTTCGATCCGGGCAAGTTGACGGGGATCAAGGTTGAACGTTTCCATATCTGGCGGTCTCGTTATGGCTCAATAAAAGCGTGCGATGGCCGCTCGCGTTCGGCGATGGGTATCCGCTCTGTCGCACCTGTCGTTGAACTGCATCATGCCTTCAATTTCTCCTGGATTAGGCGCGTCGCAGCATTCGCGGGATGTGGACACGGTGAAAACCGTGGGTCTGCACTTGTCGGCGAAGTTTGGGGGTGTCATTGACGCCGAACGCAACCGCCGCCTTCAAGGGGCTGGCAAAGGTTGCGTAGAAGGTCCAGCGAGCGTCTTTCGGCAGAGGCGCGTTCTGCCGACGGTCGGTGATGACGACGTCGCGCGGGTCTTTGGTATTGCGGAAGGCATGGAAGGTGATCCAATCGGGCCGCCTGTAACGTGCCGCCTTGCTGAAGGGCACCGACTGAACCTTCACGTCGCTTTGGTCGAGAACCCAATCGCGCTGTTCCAATATCTGCCTGACCATGTGGCCGACCATCTGCTTGACGCGGTCAACCAGAACATCTTCGCGAAACTCCTCCAGAAGCTGCTCCTCGATGCCCTCGACGGCAGGCTTTCCGAGCTCCGAGGCCGTCTCCAAGCGAGCGATAGTGGCGGGCTTCGTAAGAAACGACCAAATCCGCTGACCGATGTCGGACTCCGAGAGCGAGGCGAATTTCTCCGGATTGTAACGAAGCATGATAAAGGTCTCCTTGACCGGTCATAAATGGCCGGTCATAAATGCCTAGTCAAGGGTACTGCACGTTGAATTGCCCAGTTTGCTGGTTTGCCGCCAGTGTGCCGCTCCGATTCCGGTCGGCTGCCTCACGCTGCCAGGCTCCCTCATGTAAATTTTGAGTCATCGAATACACGGGATGAGGTTGAGATGAGGAAGGTCGTGCCGAACGGGAAGGCGGTGAAAGCCCTGAGGGAGCAGCTTGAAAGGCTGTCGACCCAAAAGGAAATGGCGAGTGAAATCGGTGTCAGCATTCGCATGCTTCGTATGATCGAGAATGAGAATGCGCCAATTGCAGTGACAACGGCTGAACGGTTGGCAAAAGCGCTGCAAGTTCATCGTGAACGCATTATCCTTGGCTCCGAGCTTTCGGAAATGACGCCGACCGTAAGTGCGCCGGAAGTCCTTTCCGCGCTGATGGAAGATGAGGACCGGCTCATCCCCCGCAACGACTATGACATCGCCAGTGCGACAGCGGACGAGGGCGCGCTCTATACGGAGGCGGCCCGCTCGCACGACGTGGCCTGCATTATCGAGACAACGCTCGATGAGGAAACTGGAGCCTATGCGCAGGAGCTTTTCGATATCCTCGTTGGCTTGTCCTGGTCGCAGCGAGATATTCTCGTCGACATTCCCCCCGCGACGGAGATCGCGGTTCGCCGGCGCCTGCGACAGCTCATCGTCCTTCTCAAGGGCAACGACATCTGGATTTATCGAACCTCGGTTCTGAGGCGATTGCCGGAGCGCTACACGGTCGCACCGCCGGACGAGCCGTTCTCCTATCAAAGCCGTCAGGTCGTAGCACTAGGGCCGCCGGGTGAATATGGCGAGACCACCATGCGCGTGCCGATCGATCATGGGCAGCCGTTCATCCTTCCGGCATGGCGGAAGCTTCGCAAGAGCGACAACGAAACAGAGACAGCCTGATGATGAGACGCAATCGCTTGATCGTCGCAGAATTGCACGCGCGCACTGAAATCAAATAGAAGTGCATTGGGCGGAAGTCGGGGGAGCGTATGAAGTTTAAGCTGGAAAATACTTTCGAGGACAATCTCGCTTTGTTTAGGGCCGAGGCTGTACAGATCGATCCCGAATGCGCGAAGATCCTCTTCGACAATTTGCATCTGCTGGATTCGGGAGGTGACACCGCGCCAAGCCGGGCAACAATCGGCGAGTTTCATAAGGCGGTACTGGATGCGCTTGATGGCATGTCCATCCCTCTGGGCGAGGACAAGGCATGACGCGGTATTTCCTGGGCAGCCTGTCCATCGAGGGTTTTCGTGGGATCAATAATGACGGTGACCCGCTCGTCCTCAAGTTCAAATCTGACGCCGTCAACTCGGTGCATGCGCCGAACGGCGTCGGTAAAAGCTCCATATTCGAAGCCGTTTGCTTCGCGATCCACGGCATTGTCCCGCGCCTGAAGGCGCTCCAGGAAGCCGAGCAGGGCGACAGCTATATCGTGAATCGCTTCCATCCCGGGCAGCAAGCGACGGTTGATCTGATATTCGCCAGCGATGACGCCTCGCCAGATGTGGCGATCAAGGTGGTGCGGGCTGCCAACGGTGCGCGCCTAGTGACTTCGCCGAGCGGTCATGCCGACCCGCAGCAGTTCCTCGCGAGCCTGCAGGAGGATTTCGTCCTCGTCGACTATAATCGGTTCGCAAAGCTCATCGATATCTCCGCCTTGGAGCGGGGACGTTCTTTCGCATCGCTCGTGGGACTGAGCCGATACTCCCGGCTACGTCAGGCTCTGGACGGCGCCAAGCGAACGCAGAACGTCAACAGTGATCTGGGCCTCTCCGCGCTTGATGCCGAGGTGACCACAGGCGCGCGCGCGTTGAGTGCGATCGAGCGGCGTGTCATTGCGGCGCATGACGAGGTCGCCGGAGCGGGAAGCGCCGCCGTCGATAAACTCTCCGATCTGAAGGCGGCGGTAACCGCCGCCTTATCCGCCATCGCCTTGCTCAAGCCATTGATCGGCGAGGCCTCGGTAATGGATCTCGATTTCGAAGCGGCAGAGTTGGCGATCGAGAAACAGGAAGGCGGCGAAGCGCGAAAGACGCTGGACACGCTAACGACCTCCGCCACGTCGCTGGCGGGGCTTGAGGTCACGGTAGAGGAATTGGCCGACGTTGATCGGCTGCTCGAGTTGGCCGGAAGAAGAGACGAGGCCGTGCGCAGCGTCGGCGCGGAAGCATTGCACGCCCTTTTGCGCGATGCGCTGGCTGTGGTGTCCGGCTCCGATTGGCACGACCCGAATCAATGCCCAGTTTGCGAGGCGAAAGGTAGTGATGCTCTAAAGCCGCGGCTGGAAGGCAAGATCGCTAAATACGATGTAGCCGCTCAGCTCGGGGCCGAACTCATCAACGATGTCGCCACAGCGCCTGGGATCGCGAAGCTACGCAAGCTTGAAGAGGCGCCGGCCATGGCGATCGCGACGGGTGATCGCTTGCACGTAGCGTTCGATTTGGCCGCCAAGAAGGGGGATTTGGCGACCTCCGACCTGGAGATCATCAAGGCGCGCCTCGGGGTTCTTGAAACGCAGCGTGGCGAAACTCTTGCTCGGGTGCGAGGTGAGGCCGACGCGTTGCAGGCGCGCTTGCCTCCCTCATTGGTGCAGGTAACCCGCATCCTCAGCTTCGCAAAGCAGTTCCGCGATGCCGTGCTGGAATACGAGAGCGGCGAGCCGGTGCTCAAGGTGAAACAGGACAAGCTCAAGGTTCTGAATCGCTGGAAGACATTCATCACGCGCGCCGGCCAAAGCTTTGCTGATGCCGAAGCCGAACTGGCCAACGAGCGGATTGGCGAGATTCAGACCGCTTGTCAGGATCTGTTCGGCCGGTTCGTGCGAGGCGGTCCCGATGTGAAGCCGACCCTGAGCCGCGCGCAGAACAGCGAAAACGTTGATCTAAAGCTCGCGGACTTCTTCGGCCTACAGGACCTCAGTGCCCGGGCTCTACTCTCGGAAAGCTATCGGAACGCTGTGGCGGCTGCGATTTTCTTCGCGGCCGCGACCAAGCACAGCGGTGTTCCGCGCTTCATGGTGCTCGACGACGTGACATCGAGCTTTGACGCTGGTCACCAGTTCGCGTTGATGGACGCCGTGCGGACGTTGCTACGCTATGGCGCTGTGCCGGACGGGCTGCAGTTCATTTTCCTGAGCCATGACACCAGCCTGGAGAAGTACTTCGACAAGCTCAATGGCACTGCGGATTGGCATCACCAGAAGCTCCAAGGCATGCCTCCAAAGGGGCGGCTCATGGTATCGGCCCAGGAGGCGGATCGTCTCAAGGCGCAGGCGTTGCAGCACCTGAATGCTGGCCAGATCGATATTGGTGCGCCGATCCTGCGGCAATATCTCGAATACAAGCTGGGACAGATTATCGCCAAGTTGGAGATCCCTGTTCCACCGGACTATGCCACCCGTGGTGACAAGCGGACGCTTTCGACCTACATCGACGCAATCGGCGAGGCCGTGAAGCTTTATCATGCGGCCAATCGGTGTGTGCTGACGCCTCAGCAGATCGCCGATCTCCAAAACCATCATGTGCCATCGATCGTTGGGAATTTCGTCAGCCACTACGAGACCGGCGCGGGGACGCCTTTCAACGCCTACGCCTTGCTGGGGGTGTTGCAGAGCATTGATAGTCTCGCGGACTGCTTTACCTACGTTGATCCGAGTAACGGACAGAAGCGATACTATCGCCGGTTAGATCGCCGTTAAGCGACTCACGGAGGCTACGCGACAATCTCGCGATCAAGCAACAACAGGGCCGAAGGCCCTGGCGTTGCGCGTGCAGGGAGTTGCCGCAAGCTAGTCGAAGTGTGGGTCGGGATAGCGCTCTTCGATGACGTAGCGCATGACATTCCACCAGACGTTCTCGATCGTGTAGTCCATCGGTTTGATTTTGCGTGGGACCCACTCGCCGAGCGAGCTTGCCATGCGGACATGCCCGGGGGTCTTGATTTCCGGTTCCCTCTCGGCGGCCGTGCCCGATTTGACCGACAGCTCAATGACGTTGAGCGTATCCCGATCATATTCAATGATCGCCTGGAGGAAGCTGCCCTTATCGGTTAGCGGATGAGCGGCTGTATGGGATACAAGAGCCACTTGCAGTTTATCGCCCATTGCGATGTAAGGCTCTAGCAGTCCGTCTGTCTGGAGGCCTTGGCGCCAGCGGTCGTGGGTGTCGAGGGCGTCTGGAAAATCGCCCCAGTTGAAGTCTCCCCGGCCGCCGAAGGTGATCTTGCCGTAACCATCGACATGGTAACGCAGCGCGTCCATCAGCTCGAGCGCTCGACGCGGGTCTTTTTCTGTAAGGACCGCGTCGATGGCTCCCAACACCTCCTCCATGTCGAAAACGATCTTTCTGAGCTCCTCTTTTTGCTCAACAAACATCTTCGGGATTTCACCGACGGGGTTCGGAAGCGGAAGTGTCCAAGGAAAGTCGATGTCGTCTTCGCTGAAG
This sequence comes from Bradyrhizobium sp. Mp19, assembly GCF_029952935.1. Lineage (NCBI taxonomy): Bacteria > Pseudomonadati > Pseudomonadota > Alphaproteobacteria > Hyphomicrobiales > Nitrobacteraceae > Bradyrhizobium > Bradyrhizobium sp. Mp19. The sequence continues at coordinate 7,233 of NZ_JASAUT010000026.1, forward strand.
CGCCGATAGGGAATGTTGAGCTTGTCCAGGAAGGCGGCCGACTGGTAGTAGGTCTGGCTCTTCAAGCTATGCTCGATCTGATCGAGTGCGAGCTTACGGGCATTAATTCTAAAAGTGCCTTGGAGCGCAGTCGTGCCGACGACGTAGCTTTCCGGTGAATGGGTGCTGCTGATGGATAGCGTGTTGACGATTTGCCGGGCCGACAGCAGGTACATCTCGCCGTCGTCCTCCCGGCCGACGTGAAGAAGCGCGAAGAAGCCTTCGAGCGGCATTCCTTTGTCGTCAACCACGTAGCTTTTGGGAATGTAGTGCGTTGTGCGGCGATCCTGAAAATATTTTGCCTGTATCACTCCGACGCGCGGCGGGACTCTATCGGTAAATCGCTGCGTGGTGGTGCGTCGCTGTATGAGAAAATCGGCCCCGTCGGTATCTACGCTCCGCTCGAGAACCCAGAACCGGTCGATGAGAAAAGAACGCGTACGCGCTTCTCCGACGGCGCCGTTCTCCATAATTTTGAGCCACGTCGGCCAGCTGTCTTCCACGAGATTGTCCTGTGCTTTCTGGGGTTTTGTCGGTGTCGGATTTGCCGCGAAAAGCACCTTACTCGTCTGTATTCAGTTTCTGGAGTTCCCCAAGGAAGATCGTGCCGATTTCGACGGCGCGTTCAGCGGTCTCCGGGTCCACATCCATGCCATGCGTAGCTTCGTTCATGGTGTGGAGGGCGTCGAGCATCTGCTCTGTGCTACTTGGCACCGATCCATTTCGATGCAGATCACGGAGCATTTTCATGATGCCGGTCGGCCGGTCGAAAGCGACGCCTCGCTTGTCCGCGAGATCGCGTACCGCGCGCTCGATTTCGATGCGTAGCTTGACCACGGACATCAGTGGAAATTCTCGCGCGAACTCCGCGGCCGTCGGGAGGGCATCCTCGAGTTGTGGCGGCAACGCAGCCGAGAGCTGATACTGGGCGACCCCCATCGGTTTGCTGGAGTCTCGCAACGCGTATTCCACGATCACCTCGTTGCGCCCTTTGCACAAGATGATGCCGATGGTCGGTTTGTCGTCGGGATGGCGCAATTGCTCGTCCACGGCCGAGAGGTAAAAGTTCATCTTTCCCGCAAATTCGGGTTTGAAGTCTTCGATCTTCAGCTCGATCACCACGAAGCAGCGAAGACGCAGATGATAGAAAAGAAGGTCCAAGTAGTAATCCTGCCCGCCGACTTCGAGGTGATATTGGCTGCCGACGAATGCGAAGCCCTTGCCGAGCTCGAGGATGAGTGAACGCAGATGCTCGACCAAACCACGCTCGAGGTCGCGCTCCAGCATGTCTGGGCCAAGCGAGAGGAAGTCGAACGTGTAGGGGTCTTTGAGGATTTGTTGGGCAAGCTCGGACTGCTCTGCGGGCAGGGTTCGCGAGAAATTGGTGAGGGCGCTTCCTTGCCGGGCAAAAAGCTTGCTTTCGATCTGATGGACAAGAACGTTACGACTCCAGCCGTGTTCAATTGCCTGCCGCGCGTACCAGGTGCGCTCTTCCTGCGTTTTGACGGCGTCGAGCAAACGGACGTTATGCCCCCATGGCAATAGTGCAACAACCTGTTGCACAAATTCGCCGTTGGGCCAGGCCTCGGCGAACGAGCGCATGTATTTCAGATTCCGGGGCGATAAACCGGTCATTTCCGGGAAAGCCAGGCGAAGATCGCCAGCCAGACGGTCGACCACCCGGGCACCCCAACCTTCGCGCTCCTGCCGTTCCAGGATGTCGCGCCCGATCGTCCAGTAGAGCGTCACTAGCTCGCGGTTGATCGACAAGCTGGCTCGGTGGCGTGCCGCCGCGATCTTCTGCTTCAGATCCCCGACGAACGCCGTGTAGCTTTGCGCGTCCACTTCGCCAGCGGAACCGAGCGCATCGCTGCGGCGAGGGGGCTTTCGCGGCCGCGAGCTCATGCGGCCTCTTTCAGTCGCTTCTTCGCCAGCATGGCGCGCACGAATTTGTCCCATTTCGCCATGCCAGCGCGTTTCTCGATCATATAGTGCCAGCGGTCGTAGTGCTTGGAGCTGACATCCTGTAGCGCGTGGTTCTGGAGGCGATCGCGGATTTCCTTCGACACGCCTGCCTTGCCGGCGAGCGTCTTGAACGTGCGCCGGAGATCGCGGTTTGTCGCATATGGAATCACGCCGCGATCTCGCTGCCGCCAAACAAAGCTATAAAGAGTGCCGTGGCTGACAGGCTTCGAGGGGTCCTTGGCGGAGGGGAAGAACCAGCCATACTCGTTCGGCTTGATCTTTTCGATCAGCTCGGCGGCAAGCAATGGCACTGGGACAGCGTGCGGCTGGAGGTTCTTGGTCTTCGACCAGTCGATGATTCGCTCACTGGCGTCCCATTGATTGACATGAAACCGCGCGATCTCCTCGACGCGCTGCCCTGTCAGCATGATGAGTTGCACCGCGCGGGGATAGGAGGGGTGGACCGGCGTGTCGGGGCTCTCCAGCCAGCGATAGAGTTGCACAAACTCGTCTTCGTCAAGCCAGCGCGTGCCCTGGATCTTAGGCTCGGTAGGAATGCCGGTTGCCGGATTGAAAGGGAGTCGAAAGCGTCTGGAAGACTGCTGCCGATAGTCGTTGTCAGACTTCATGCCCCAGCTAAAGGCGGCATGGAGATAGGAGCGCACATGGTCGGCCATTGATTTGGCACCGCGCTCGTAGATCGGGCGGATCAGCTCGATGATTTCCTCGGCCTCGATCTCGCGAGCGAGGCGGTTGCGTCCGAGCGTGTCGGCGATCTTGTTAAGGCCTTTTTCCGTTTCCTTCCAGGACGGCTTGCTCGCATCCTTGAGCGCGGCGACATAGCCTTCGAACAGATCAGCGACGGTGCCGGGGCGCGTGTCGGTAGCGATCTTGATGCTGCGACCCTTCTGGATGACGTCGGCGAAGTCGCGTTTGAATATTTCGCGTGCCTGGGCGAGCGATATGGAGGGATAAGCCCCGAGCTTCTTCTTGGTCCGCTTCCCATCGCGCCATTGCTGCGCCATCCAGTCGGCGGTGACGCGCTTCGGCATGGGCTTGAGGACAAGCACGAGGCGGCCGGTGCCGCGCCCTTCACCGTCGGCGAGATTTTCCTGTTTCTGACTTAGCTCCACCCGCTTCAACGCATGTCGGATCGCGGTGTCGGTCAGGCTTGGCATGGCGTTTCCTCCTGTGCCGCAACTGGGATCGGTCGAGGAGAAACGGGGATCGTTTGCTGGGATCGGAAAGCCGCTTTCAACCCCTCTTACCGCTCCCAATTTGCCATAGCCGCCCCCTGTGTGCAATGAAGAAAAAATCGGATATATCGTTGATGATTCATCGGTATTGAACGTGATCCAACGTGATCATAGGGTGGGTAGTGGGGTGGTTGTGCACCAGGATCAGCGCGGTGGCGGACAATTCCAGCGCGCGCTTGATCACCTCGCGCGGATAGACCGGGGTGTGATCGACGGTGCCGGTCTGCTGCACCTCGTCGGCGATCAGCTGGTTGCGCTTGTCGAGGAACAGGAGGCGGAACTGCTCCTTGTCGGCGAACGCCATGCCGGTGCGGCAATAGTCGACGACGTCGTTCCAGGACGACAGCGCGATGTTGCGCCTGATCTCGCCCTTGGCGATCCGGCCGGCGGCGGCGGCGAGCAGCTTGAGCTGGTTGATCGAGGCATCCCTGACGCCCTCGACCTCGCGCAGCCGCGCCACCGGCGCGTGCACCACCTCGGCGAACGAGCCGAACTTCTTCAAGAGCGCCTTGGCCAACGGCTTGGTGTCGCGGCGCGGGATGGCGGCGAACAGCGCCATTTCGAGCAGCTCATAGTCGGTCAGCGCGTCGGGCCCGGCCGCATAGAAGCGCTCGCGCAGCCGCTCGCGATGGCCGTGATAATGTGGCGTCTCGTCGGGCTGATCGGGGCTGTCACTGGCTTTGGCGGGCATCGGCCACAACCATGCCGTGCTCGCGGCGATTTGCAAGAGCCGATGCAGCTACCCAGTTTGCCACGACGCGACCGGCGAATTACCGTTGGCGACAACGGTTCGAGAGCAAAAAGGGGGAGGGCGGCGTGACATCATTCAAGGTGATCCGCTCGCGCGCCGAGAAGCGCAAGGGCGGGCCGAAGGCGCTGGAGAAGCTGCTGCGGCCGCCGGCGGGCGCCAAGGCGCTGGCCAAGCTCGGCGACGACCGCGTGCTGGCCGAGATGACCAGGCGCGTGTTCTGCGCGGGATTTGCCTGGAGCGTGATCGATGCCAAATGGCCGGGCTTCGAGGAGGCCTTCCTCGGCTTTCAGCCCGCCAAGCTCGCCTTCAAGCCCGACGAATTCTGGGAGAAGCTCGTCAGCGACGCCAGGATCGTGCGCAACGGCGCCAAGATCATGTCGGTGCGCGACAACGGCCGCTTCGTGCAGGAGATCGCGCGCGAGCACGGCAGCTTCGGCAAATTCCTTAGCGCCTGGCCGTCATCGGATGAGGTCGGACTGCTGGAGCTGTTGACGAAGCGCGGCAGCCGGCTCGGCGGCAACACCGGACAGATGCTGCTGCGCTTCCTCGGTTGGGACGGCTTCGTCACCTCGCGCGACGTCGTCGCCTGCCTGCGCGATGCCGGCCTCGATATCGCCGAGGAGGTCAAGTCGAAGCGCGATCTCGCCAGGGTGCAGGCGCAGTTCAACGCCTGGGCGGAGGAGACCGGGCTGTCCTATCTGCATCTGTCGCGGATCTGCGCGATGTCGATCGGAGAGAACCACACGCCCGAGGAGATCGTCGAGCGCACGCGGAGCGACTATTGATCGCGCCAAAGTTCGATGAGGTTGGCTTGTGTAACGTCCGCGTCGGGACTGCGCTCCCTCTCCCGCTTGCGGGGGAGGGCCGGGGTGGGGGTGTCGCCACAAGCGAGATTCTTCTTAGGGGGAAAGCCCCCACCCGGATCGCATCTATCGATGCGATCCGACCTAAGAGCGAGCTTCGCTCGTCTCGCCCCCGCAAGCGGGAGAGGTAACAAGGACTACACTTGAACCCACGGCTTCTCGCCATGGCGTTCGGACAGTGTGAAGATCTCGACGCCGTCGGCGGTGACGCCGACCGAGTGCTCGAACTGTGCCGACAGCGAACGGTCGCGGGTCACCGCGGTCCAGCCGTCGGACAGGATCTTCACATGCGGCTTGCCGAGATTGATCATCGGCTCGATGGTGAAGAACATGCCGGGCTTCAGCGGCGCGCCTTCGCCGGGGCGGCCGATATGGATGATGTTCGGCTCGTCGTGGAACAGGCGGCCGAGGCCGTGGCCGCAGAAGTCGCGCACCACGCTCATGCCCTGCGGTTCGACAAAGCTCTGGATGGCATGGCCGATATCGCCGGTGGTGGCGCCGGGCTTGACCGCGGCGATGCCGCGCATCATCGCCTCATAGGTCACCTCGATCAGCCGCTCGGCCTTCCGCGCGATGGCGCCGATCGCATACATGCGGCTGGAGTCGCCGTACCAGCCGTCGACGATGAAGGTGACGTCGACATTGACGATGTCGCCTTCCTTCAGCGGCCGGTCGCCCGGCATGCCGTGGCAGACCACATGATTGATCGAGGTGCAGGTCGAGTAGCGATAGCCGCGATACATCAGCGTCGCCGGATAGGCGCCGTGATCGAAGGCGAACTTGCGGACGAACTCGTCGATGACCGAAGTCGGGATGCCCGGCTTGACGATGTCGGTGAGCGCGTCGAGGCATTTCGACACCAGGGCGCCCGCCTTGCGCATGCCGGCAAAGCCGCTCGGTCCGTGCAGCTTGATCTGGCCGGTCTTGCGAAGCGAGGTGTCGGTGGCGTCGATATAGCTCATGGGCGGGCTGTTTCTGCGGGCAAGGGGCTGATTTCAGGCCCTAATTTAATGATCGGCGCGCCCGGCGCAAGCCAAGCTTGGGCATGGGGACATGTCCAAACGGCTTGATTTCCGGGCACAATTCGGAACAGCGGCCACGGGTCCTGCAAAAAGATTGTGCTCGAGGGTCAGTTGGAGACCTCGACCACGCTCTCGACCGGCAGCGCGCCGCCGCGGATGCGGAGTTCCCGCACCGGGTAGGGCACCCGGATGCCCTGCTGCTTGAAGGCGTCCCACAGCGCCAGCATGACGTCGCTCTTCACATTGTCCATGCCGTCAGGGTCGGCAATCCAGAAGGTCAGCGAGAACTTCATGCCGAGCTCGGCGAATTCGGTGAGGATGCAGTTCGGCGGCTTGCCCTTGAGCGCGCGGGCGTGGGCCGCGGCGGTATCGATCGCGAGCTTGCAGACCAGCCTTGGATCGGCGTCGTAGTTGACGGCGAAAGCGATCTTCACCAGCGTATTCTTGTCGGTGTAGGTCCAGTTGGTGACCTTCTGCGTCACCAGGTCCTCGTTCGGGATCAGGAACTCGCGGCCGTCGCCGGCGGCGACCGAGATGTAGCGGGTCTTCATCGCGCTGATGCGGCCCTGGCTGTCGCCGATGGTGACGAGGTCGCCCGGCTTCACCGACTTGTCGACCAGCAGGATGATACCCGAGATGAAGTTGGCGACGATCTTCTGCAGGCCGAAACCGATGCCGACGCCGACGGCGCCGGACAGCACCGCCAGCGCCGACAGATTGATCCCGACCGCGCTCAAGGCAATGGCGACCGCGACCACCATCAGGCCGATGCGAATGATCTTGACCAACAACACCTGGATCGACGGGGTCAGGTCGGTCGAGCGGGTGATCTGGCCGTCGATGAAATTGCTGGCGATATTGCTCAGCCACAGCGCCACGATCAGCAGCGCGCCGGCCTTGATCAGCAGCAGCGGCGTCAGCCGCAGACCGCCCACCACGACGGCGAACGAATCCAGCGTCTCGGCGGCCCAGTCAAGCTGGCCGATGATGCTGAGGGCGGCGACCACCCAGGCCGCGATCGAGACCAGTTTGACGATGAAGGCGTTGTCGATCACCGAGGTGACGAGGCGGATCACCAGCCAGGCCAGCGCCAGCTTGGCGGAGACCGCGATCAGATAGCTGCGGCTCGGCCAGGTCGCGTGCCACATCACGATGCGCGAGATGATCATCAGGACCGCGAACACGGCGGTGGAGGCGCTCTTCACCATCACGCGGGCGAAGTGCCGGAGCGGCAGCGGCCAGCGCATCGCCAGCGACGCCATGTCGACCCGCGCATGAATGGCGGTATCGGCGGCGTAGGCGAGGCCTGCGGCGGCGAGGATGATGCCGAACTGCAGATAGAACCAGGGCGAGGCGACCTCGGCGCCGACCGAGCGCGCCGCCATTTGGATCGATTCCAGGACGTCCTTCAGGCTCATGTCCATCGGCAAATTCTCAACTTGCAGTGCGGGTCAGCCAAATGTGATTCGAATGCCCAGCGAGAATCCCACAAAGGCGCTCACGCGACCATCGATACAACACAGTGTGGAGGCGACCTAGGGCTGATGAGACCGGGCACATTGCCGCTCATGTCAGAAATCGGTTGGCGTCCCAGTGTGGCGACGATAAGGATGCAATTGCAAGTATTTGAGACCTCCCAAGTCCTTGAGACCTCCGAAGGCGCATGGCATCCCTCGACTCCGTCAGTATAGCGATCCTGCTCGGTGCGGTGCTGGTGATGGCCGGCATCCTGTCGAGCCTGCTGGCCTTGCGGTTCGGCGCCCCCTTGCTGCTGGTGTTCTTGCTGGTCGGCATGCTGGCGGGCGATTCCGGTCCAGGCCGGCTGCAGTTCGACGACGTCCGCACCACCTATCTGGTCGGCTCGGTGGCGCTGGCGCTGATCCTGTTCGACGGCGGATTGAAGACGCGGTTTGCCAGCATCCGCACCGTGCTGGTGCCCTCGATGGTGCTGGCGACCGCCGGCGTGCTGCTGACTGCGCTGATCACGGCGCCGGTCGCCCGTTTTGTGCTCGACCTCAACTGGACCGAGTCATTGCTGGTCGGCGCCGTCGTGGCCTCGACCGACGCGGCTGCCGTGTTCCTGCTGGTGCACACCCAGGGCCTGCGCCTGCGCCCGCGCGTCGGCGCGACGCTGGAAGCGGAATCCGGCACCAACGATCCGTTCGCGATCTTCCTCACTTTGATGCTGGTCGAGTTCATCTCGATCGGCCAGAGCTCGGCCTCGCACATCGCGCTGGAGTTCATCCAGGAGGCCGTGTTCGGCGCCATCATCGGGGTGATCGGCGGCCGGCTGGTGGTGATCGCGCTGAACTATGTGGCGCTGCCGCAGGGCCTGCATGCGCCGTTCGTCACCACCGCGGCATTGGTGATCTTCGGCGGCTCGCAGATCGTGCATGCCTCGGGATTCCTCGCGGTCTATCTCGCCGGTATCATCATCGGCAACCGGCCGACCCGCGCGCATAATTCGGTGGTGACGTTCCTCGACGCCGCGACCTGGCTGGCGCAGATCGTGATGTTCGTGCTGCTCGGCCTCTTGGTCTCGCCGCATCGCCTGCTCTCCAGCGCCGGCGGCGCCGTGCTGGTGGCGTTCGCGCTGATGCTGGTGGCGCGGCCGCTGGCGGTCCTGATCTGCCTCGCACCGTTCAAGTTCAACTGGCGCGAGAAGGTCTTCATCGCCTGGACCGGGCTGCGCGGCGCGGTCGCGATCTTCCTCGCCTCGATCCCGATGCTGGTCGGGCTGTCGAAGGCCTATCTCTATTTTGACGTCGCCTTCGTCGTCGTCATCATCTCGCTGCTGTTGCAGGGCTGGACGCTGGCGCCGGCGGCGCGGCGGCTGCATGTCGCGCTGCCGCGCGCCGAACGCGGCCCGCGCCGTGTCGAGCTCGATCTGCCGGGCCAGCTCGAGCAGCAGCTGGTCGGTTATCCGGTGCGGCCGAAGAGCCTGTACTTCCGCCGCGGGCTGATCCCCTCCTGGTCGAAGCCGACGCTGGTGATCCGCGACGAGCGGATCCTGACGCCGACCGAGGCCGATCCGGTCGCGCCCGGCGACTACATCTACCTGCTGGCGCCGCCGAAGCGCGCCGAGGCGCTCGATCGCTTCTTCGTCGACATGGCGCCGTCGAGCGCGCCCGATCCGCATCTGCTCGGCGACTTCATGGTGTCGGCGGAGCATACGCTCGGCGAGCTCGCCGAGATCTACGGCGTCAAGGTCGACGAGCACCAGGCCAAGCTGACGCTCGCCGACTATTTCGACGTCAATCTCGACCGCGCGCCGAAGGAAGGGGCCGAACTGGCGCTCGACGAGATCGTGCTGGTGGCGCGCAGCATCAGCGGCGGCCGCGTCAACGTGGTCGGCCTGCGCCTGCCGGAGGAAGAGGAAAAGGTCGCGCCGCAAACGCGGATGCAGATCGTCAAGCGCAAGCTCGCCGATATCTGGGCGTCGGTGGCGGGGGTCTGAGCCGCGCCGTTACGTCTTGCGCAGGAAGTTCGAATCCGGGGCGAACTTCTTGATCATGTCGGACAGCCCGTCGTCCGGCGGACCGGATGGGCCCTTGGACGCTGAGTCCGGCTTGGGCTCGCCTTTGATTTTCTGACCGGAAATCTCGGCCAGCGCCGCGAGCAGCGTCTCGTCGAGATTGTCGGCAGGTGTCTTCGCAGGTGGTGTCTTCGCAGGTGGTGCCGGTGGAGAGGCAGGCGCGACGCTACCAATCTCGGGCTCGCGTTTCGCCGGCGACGGCGCGGGCTCCAGCGCCGGTTTGGGGGTGTCCTTGGCGTCCGCCCGCCGGACGGCGGCCTCGCTGACGGCGGCGATCAGCGATGCTTCGAGATCGGCGGGCGTGTCGGCCGGCATCGGCGGCGGTGCCGCTGGCATTGGCGGCGGCGAGGCTGGCACTGGCGGCGGCTCGGCGGGTTTGGCGTCCCGGGGGGCGCGACCGAATAGCGGTTGCCGCTGGCCCGCCGCCTGCGGCCGGCTGTCGGTTGCCTCGCCGGGCTCCTTGTTAAGCTCCTTGTTAATCTCCTTGGCAGGCTTGAAGAGACCCGCACGTTCGGCGGCGATCCTGGCGGAAGCCTCCTCGACCGTGGCGAGCAGGGACGCTTCCAGCGCATCGGCGGAATTGCTCGGCGAAGTCGCCGGCTTGGCGGCAGGGGCGGTCACCGGCTTCGGCGCTGGCCGGGGCGGCAACGGCGGTGGCCGCGATGCTTCGGCTGGCACGGGCGGCAGCGGGACCGCCTGACCGTCGCGGGCGCGCGCGACGATGCCGTCGACGATCGCCGCCAAACGGCCCTTGTCGGGGGCGGCCAGATAGCTCGCCGCCAGCTCATCGACATATTGCGGGCCGTAATCGGCGAGCACATTGGCGATTTGGGCGAGGTCGGGATCGCTCTCGACCAGCCGCCGCCACGCCTCGCGATCGTAGGGCGCGTCGTTGTTCTTGTCGGGCCAGGCCACCCGGCGCGGCTGACGCTGCCCGGTATCCTGGCCTGCGACCGGGTCGAGGGTCGGCGGCTGCAGCCCGTCGCTGAGGTGAGGCGGGGTAAATCCCGAGACGCCGGCCGGCACGGCAGCATCGGCCGGACGCCGGCCCCGCTCGGCGACCTGCAGCGCGATCAGGCCGACGCCCATCAGCAGGAAGCCGAGCGCGGCCCACGAAATCGTGGCGCACAGCAGCCCGCCGATCAGCAGCAACACCCAGCCAGTCAGTCGCACAATTCACCCTTCCCCATGCCCGATCGGACGTCCCGATGCGGGCCTAGCAGACAAGATAGGCTATCTTATGCCGACTTTCGGAAAAACGGCCAGCTACGCGCCCGCCGTCAGCACCTTGACACCGCCGAACGCGGTCACCTGGCCGCGGCGCAGCATCACGATCTGGGTGGCGAGCTGGCGCAGCTCGGCCGCGTCGTGGCTGACATAGACCATCGGGACGCCGGCTTCGTCGCGCAGCCGGACCAGATAGGGCAGGATCTCGAGCTTGCGGCTTTCGTCGAGCGCGCCCAGCGGCTCGTCGAGCAGCAGCAGCCGCGGCTTGGACAGCAGCGCCCGGCCGAGCGCGACGCGCTGGCGCTCGCCGCCGGAGAGCTTTCCGGGACGGCGGTCGAGCAGGGCGCCGATGTCGAGCAGGTCGACGACGCGCCGGTGTTGCGCGGGATCCTCGGTGAGGCCGTTCATGCGGCGGCCGTAGTCGAGGTTCTGCCCGACGTCGAGATGCGGAAACAGCCGCGCGTCCTGGAACACGTAACCGATGCGGCGGCGCCAGGTCGGGACGTGGATGCCGGTCGCGGTATCGTCGACAGTCTCGCCGTCGATCACGATGGTGCCGCGGTCAGGACGCAACAGCCCCGCGATGGTGTTGATCAGCGAGGTCTTGCCGGAGCCGGACGCGCCGAACAGGCCGGTGACGCGGCCCTCGCTGGTGAACGAGGCCGCAAGCGAGAACTCGCCGAGCTGCTTGGTGATGTCGACGCGCAGCATGGCTATTGCCCATGCAGGCGCGCGGTGGCGCGGCGCGCGAACACTTCAGCCGCGACCAGTGCGCCGACCGCGAGCACGATCGAGATGATCACGAGCCGCGCGGCGGCGGTGTCGCCATCCGGCGTCTGGATCAGCGAATAGATCGCCGACGAAATGGTCTGGGTCTCGCCGGGAATGTTGGAGACGAAGGTGATGGTCGCGCCGAACTCGCCGATCGCCTTGGCAAAACCGAGCACCATGCCGGCCAGCACGCCGGGCAGCGCCAGCGGCAGCGTCACGGTTGCGAACACCCGCCAGGGCGCGGCGCCGAGTGTCTCGGCCGCCTGCTCAAGGCGGCGGTCGACCGCCTCGATCGAGAGACGGATCGGCCGCACCAGAAGCGGAAACGACATCACGCCGCAGGCGAGCGCAGCGCCGGTCCAGCGGAACGCGAACACGATGCCGAGATGGTCGGCCAGCCAGCCGCCGACCAGGCCGCGCCTGCCGAAGGTCAGCAGCAGCAGATAGCCGGTAACGACGGGCGGCAGCACCAGCGGCAGATGCACGGCGGCATCGAGCAGCGACTTGCCCCAGAAATCGCGCCGCGCCAGCAGCCAGGCGAGCGCGATGCCGAACGGGGTCGCCACCAGTGTTGCGATGACGGCGACCCGCAGCGACAGCAGGATCGCCGTCCATTCGGCCGGCGAGATCTCAAACACGCGCTTAGGTCGTCGGGCTGATCAGGAACTTGAAGCCGTACTTCTCGAGGATCGTCTTCGCCGTCGAGGAGCGCAGGAAGGCGAGATACTCGGCGGTCTCGCCCTTCGCGGTCGTGGTCGCCGCGACCGGATAGATGATGGCCGGATGGGTGTCGGCCGGGAAGGTGCCGACGATCTTGACGCCCGGCTCGACCTTGGCGTCGGTCGAGTAGACGATGCCGAGCACGGCTTCGCCGCGCGCCACCAGCGTCAATGCGGCGCGGACGCTCTCGGCCATCGCGAATTTTGGCTCGGCCGCCTGCCAGGCGCCGAGCTTCTCCAGCGCGGCCTTGGCGTATTTGCCGACCGGCACCGCCTTGACGTCGCCGGTTGCGATCCTGCCGTCGCCGGCGAGCTTGGCGAGATCGAAGCCGGGTCCGATGTTGACGTTGTCGATCTTGGAATCCTTCGGCGCGATCAGCACGATCGAGTTGCCGAGCAGGTTCACCCGCGTCTGCTCATTGATGTTCTTCTGCTTGATCGCATAGTCCATCCAGTCGGTGTCGGCGGAGACGAACACGTCGGCCGGCGCGCCCTGCTCGATCTGTTTTGCCAGTGCCGAACTCGCGGCATAGCTGGCGGTGACCTTGACGCCGGTCTTGGCGGTGTAGGCTGCATCGATGTCGTCGAGCGCATTCTTCATCGAGGCGGCGGCAAAGACGGTGAGCGTCTTGTCCTCGGCGCTCGCGGGCGAATGCATCGCGCCGAGCAGGATGACGAAGGCAGTGAAAAGTCCGGCAAGCCTTGAAATTGAAAGTCGTGACATGGAAAGCGCTCCGTGCGAGTTCACGCGCGAACCGGCGCGCAAATCAGGCGTTGGGTGAGGTCTGGCCTGCGACGGACGGAAGCGCTGTTCCGCTGGTCCCCGACGGACTTACGGTCCTCAGGGATATCGCACTGCAAACATAGCAGGCTGAGGCTTACGGTAAAGGCGACCCTTTGTCTAACGCGTCCTATTCGTCCGACGGCTGGATCGCGATCGACAGCGAATTCTCTTTTGAGCCGCTGACCTGCAGCACGAAGGGGCTGGCGGCGAGGTCATATTTCACGGTCTTGCGGATACCGTCGCAATCGGTCGCGCCGCTGAACGCCTTGGGCTTCAGGAAATGCCCGTCCTGCACCAGGTCGACCCAGGCCCCGGCCGACAGGCTGACGGTATAGATCCCGGCCTTCGGCGCGGCCTTGAAGCTGGTGAAGCCGGCGAAGGTGCCTTCCTTCGGCGCGCGCTCCGGCGGGATCGGCAATTTGGCGTCGCCGGGGGCCACCAGCGCCAGCGTGATCGCGGTCGCCGGCAGCGCGGTCTGCTCGCTTCCCGATACGACCTTGGCATGATCGGGCGCGGTCAGCGCGGCGCGTGCGCGCTCGATCGACCATTTGAACTTGTCGCAGCCGCTCGGCTCCTCCGCCGCGAAAGCGGGAGCCGAGACGAGCAGCAGCGATGCCGCGAGGAGCGATTTGCGCATGTCTGGTCCATTCATGATGACGGATAAATAGATCAGCCGCCCCGATCCATCGCCCGAACGCGCTTACGGCGCAACGGCACGAGATCATATCGCAGTTCGAAGCGGCCGGCATAGCCGCCTGACGAAGATGTTATTGCCCTGGCAGCTGCTGTTTGGCGTCGGGGGCGTTCAGCACCGTCCTGCAGTCAGCCGGCATCTGCGCCAGCGTCATCGGCGGGCGGGGTTTCGGCGGCTTCGGCGGAGGCTTCGGGTGCAGCACCGAATCCTTGAACCAGAAGGCGAGATCGGACGGCTTGCAGCCTTCGCCCTCCGCTTGCGGCTTCTGTCCCTCGCAGCCAGGGCTGCCGGGCGGACATCGCATGCGAATGTGGAAGTGGTAGTCGTGGCCCCACCACGGCCGGATCTTCGACAGCCAGCCGCGATCGCCCTTGGCCTCGCGGCACAGCGCCTTCTTGATCGCGGGATTGACGAAGATGCGCTGCACCGCCGGCTCCCGCGCCGCGTCGCGGATGACCAGCACATGGCCCGGCGTGAAGACGCGCGGATCGATGTCGAGCCGGTCGTCGCGCACCATCATCACCGCCGACATCTCCTCGCGGTCCTCGCGCGACAATTTGCGATCGGGCATCGGCGTCAGCCAGATATCGGCGTCGAGTCCGATCTGGTGGCTGGCATGACCGGAGAGCGCGGGGCCGCCGCGCGGCTGGCCGATATCGCCGACCAGGATACCCGGCCAGCCGGCGTCCTTGTGCGCGTTGGCCGCCAGCCGCTTGAGCAGCGCGATCATGTTGGGGTGACCCCAGTAGCGGTTGCGCGACAAGCGCATCACCTGCCAGGTCTCGCCGTTGAGCGGCATCTGCGCGGCGCCGGCGAGACAACCCTTGGTGTAGCCGCCGATCGACCGGGTCGGCAGCGCCGCCGGCAAAACCTTGCGCGCGAACAGCTGCTTCGCCCCGATCTTTGGATCGTCAGGGTTGGCGAGCGGCGGCAGCGGCTGTGGATTGAGCGAGCCCCTGTCCTGCGCCCGCGCGGAGATGGTGCAGGCGACGAGGGCTAAGATCAGGAGTGGGAACAGACGCAGGCGGGGTGTCATGCGGATCACTCTGTCGGCGCAAGGCTAGCATGGATTCGGAGCAGGCGGACCGCGCTTTCATCCCATTCGCTTGATCGCCCACAGGGTGGATTAAGATTACCCGCGGCTTCCAGGCTCCGACGTGAGCCACGCCACTTTACAAGCGCACGTTGTGGGCGACATCATGTCCGCAATAATTTCAGGGTAGGCGTAATTGTGACAAGCGTATCGTGCGTACGGCCGGCATTTGCCGCCGCGATAGCTGCGTCGATATTGGCGCTCTCCCCGGCGCGGGCCGACGTCGTCGTTCACATCGATAAATCATCGCAGCGCATGGCGGTCAGCGTCGACGGCGCGAGACGCTACAACTGGCCGGTGTCGACCGGCCGCCGCGGCTATGGCACGCCGAGCGGAGTGTTCCGCCCGCAGATGCTGGCGCGCCGCTGGTACTCGAAGAAGTACTATAACTCGCCGATGCCGCATTCGATCTTCTTCCATGGCGGTTTTGCCATTCACGGAACATACGAACTCACGCGCCTTGGCGGGCCGGCCTCGCATGGCTGCGTGCGCCTGCATCCCTCGCACGCCGCAATGCTCTATGGGCTGGTCGAGCGCAACGGCCGCGGCGGCACGCGGATCGAGATCACCAACTAAGGTATGATCCGGCAAAATGCGATGGCCGAGGCGCACCGCGGCTTAACCGCGCGATAACCCTGCCGCACGCTGACAAACATTGGTGCGCTTGAAGCGCCTTCGGCGCATTCATTGTGCAATCGCGCGCCGGTTTACGCTTCCTTCACCAAGCGCAGGCGCTTCCATGCTGTGAATCTGTGCCGTGCGCCGCTGGCGCACCGGAAGCTAACTCGCGCCCGGCGTGAATTCGCCTGCAAAGCAGGCATGCAAGGGCTTCTCGGGCAGCGCAGCTACTCGCCAAGAGATACCAATTTTTCAGAGACTTATCGCAGATATATCGCCGAACTGGAATGCGCGTGGGGCGTGCGACACCGATGATGCGGCCGAAGAAAAACACCAAGAAACCGAACCAGGCCAAACTGTCCCGTCCTCGGGGCCGTCGTCCCACACCGATGCCGAAAGTGTCGGGCAGATCGCGCCGCCCCGCGGTCGAGATCGGCGAACTGGTGCGCCAGCGCGCGCAGGCCGAGGCGGCGATCGCCGAGGCGCGCAAGTCCAACGCGCGGCTGCGTGAGGCGATCGACATCCTGCCGCAGGGCATCGTGTTCCTCGACCCCGAAGGCCGCTACACGCTCTGGAACAAGAAATACTCGGAAATCTACAAGCGCAGCTCCGATCTGTTCGAGCACGGCGCGCGCCTCGAAGACACCATCCGCGTCGGCGTCGCGCGCGGCGACTACCCCGAGGCTGCCGGCCGCGAGGAGGCGTGGATCGCCGAGCGGCTCAGGAAGATGTACCAGCCGGGCGAGCGGCACGAGCAGGTGCTGGCCGACGGCCGTGTGGTGCTGATCGAGGAGCGGCTGACCTCGGATGGCGGCATCGTCGGCCTGCGCGTCGACATCACCGAACTGAAGCAGCGCGAGGCGTCGTTCCGCCTGCTGTTCGACGGCAATCCGGTGCCGATGATCCTGTGCGCGCTCGACGGCGAGCGGATCCTCGCGGTCAACGACGCCGCGATCGCGCATTACGGCTACGTCCGCGCCGAATTCGAGCGGATGACGATCAGGAGCCTGCAGGCGTTCGATGCCGAGCTGCCCTGGGCGGCGGGCCGCAGCAGCGACGAGCAGGCGGCGCGGACCTGGAAGCATGTGCGCGCCGACGGCACGCTGATCGACCTTGCGATCTATTCGCGCCAGCTGATGCATGGTGACCAGCCCGCGATGCTGCTCGCGCTGATGGACATCACCGAACGCAAGCGCGCCGAGGCGCGGCTCGCCTTCATGGCCCAGCACGACAGCCTGACCGGCTTGCCCAACCGCAATCTGCTGCGCCAGCAGATGGACGAGATGCTGCAGCACACCCGCCGCTCGACCGACAAGGTCGCGGTGCTGATGCTGGGTCTCGACAATTTCAAGGCGGTCAACGAGACCCTCGGTCATGGCATCGGCGACAAGCTGCTGCGCGCGGTCGCAAAGCGCCTGCGCTCGACGCTGCGCGAGGAAGACGCGCTGGCCCGTCTCAACTCCGATGAGTTCACCATCGTGCAGGGCGGCGTGATGCGGCCCGAGGACGCGGTGCTGCTGGCGCGGCGGATTTTGGACGCGATCGGCGAGCCCTATCTGCTCGAGGGGCATTCGGTGGTGATCGGCGCCAGCATCGGGATCGCGATGTCGCCCGGCGACGGCGAGGATTCCGAAAAGCTCCTGAAGAGCGCCGACATGGCCTTGTCGCGCGCCAAGAGCGAATTCCGCGGCACCTTCTCCTTCTTCGAGGCGGAGATGGACGCGCGCGCCCAAAGCCGCCGCAAGATCGAGATCGACCTGCGCGATGCGATACAGAACGAAGGCCTACGGCCCTATTACCAGCCGCTGGTCGATCTTGCGACCGGACGCATCACCGGCTTCGAGGCGCTGGTGCGCTGGCCGCATCCGGAGCGCGGCATGATCTCGCCGGGTGAGTTCATCCCGGTGGCCGAGGAGACCGGGTTGATCAATCCGCTGGGCGCGCTGATGCTGCATCGCGCCTGCATGGACGCGGCGCAATGGCCTGACGACGTGCGCGTCGCGGTCAATCTGTCGCCGCTGCAGTTCCGTACCGGCAATCTGCTGGCGCTGGTCACCGACGCGCTGCGGCAATCCGGCCTGCCGGCGCGGCGGCTCGAGCTCGAGATCACCGAGACGCTGCTGCTTGAGAAGAGCAGCCAGGTGCTGGCGACGCTCCATGCGCTGCGTGCGCTTGGGGTGCGGATGTCGATGGACGATTTCGGCACCGGCTATTCGAGTCTCAGCTATCTGCGCAGCTTTCCGTTCGACAAGATCAAGATCGACCAGTCGTTCGTGCGCGACCTCGGCGCGAACCCGGACGCGCAGGCGATCGTGCGTTCGATCGTCAGTCTCGGCATCGGGCTCGGCGTCACCATCACCGCGGAGGGCGTCGAGACCGAGGCGGAGTTGAGCTGCCTGCGCGCCGAAGGGTGCCACGAGGGCCAGGGCTTTCTGTTCAGCCGCGCCCGGCCGAACGCCGAGGTTATCAGCCTGCTCAAGGCGCAGCGCGTCGCGACGGCGCTGGTGGCGTAGGCTGGACCGTTGCCACAGCGTCATTGCGAGGAGCGAAGCGACGAAGCAATCCATCGTCCCGCATACGCTGAAGCATGGATTGCTTCGCTTCGCTCGCAACGACGATGAGCAGGTATCAGCGGTCGGTTTTCCGCCTTAGATGATAAGTCAGCGCCAGCGCCACGCAGTGGCGCAGCGCGGGCTCCGGCAGCTTGCCGGCGACATCGAGCAGGATGGCGCGGTTGCCGCTGTAGCTGAGCTCGGGATAGAGCTCGCGGAAGGTCTCGACCAGATTGGTCTGGCAGTGGAAGTAGACCGCGACCTGGTCGGCGGCCGGCTTCACCTGATCGATCCGGACCGTGCTGCCGCTGCCGGTTTCAGGCGTGAGGTAGCTCGGCTGGCCCCATTTCAAGGTCTCTTCCAGCGCGCCGACGCCTTTGGTCGCCTTCGCGGTCTCGAAGATCAGGCGCCGCAGCGCCAGCAGCCTGGCCTTGACCGGGGCAGGGTAGGCGTCGAACAGCGCAGCTGCCGGTTTCGGGTGCGACCGTGATGCCGCCTTGCTGGTCGATATTGCCGGCTTGCGCATGGTGGGCTCCGCGAGGAGGACGTGCCACGTCTGTCTACCACAGCGCCTTGAAGGTCATATAGACCGCCATCAGCGAGACGAAGACGATCATCGCGCTGCGCAACCGCGCGCGGTCGATGCGGTTGGCGGCGCGGGCGCCGAGATCGGTGCCGGCGAGCAGGCCGACGATCACGCCTGCCAGCACCGGCCATGACGCCAGCGAGCCCTCGCTCCAATAGATCAAGGCCGAGGGGATCGTGGTCGGGATCAGCGACATCACGAGGCTCGCCATCTGCGCCTGATGCTGCGGCATGCCGAGCACGGCGCTCAGTCCGACTACGGTCGCCAGTCCGCCGCCGATGCCGAGAAAGCCCGACGACAGGCCCGCCAGCAGCCCGACAATGAGCAACGCCGGCCAGTATATGTCGCGCGCTGTGCCTTTGTCGTCATGCTTCGCCTCGTCGCCTCCGCCGCGCAGGATCAGCATCGCGTCGAGCACGACGAGATAGGCCACATAGGTCCAGCGCAGTGCGGGCTCGGCGACATGGTTCGCGGCGAGCGCGCCGGCCGCGCCGCCGGCGACGAAGCCGATTGTCAGCAGCGCGATCCAGCGCAATGGCGTGCGGTTGCCGCTTTGCCAATAGCGCCTGATCCCGGTGAGGCTGGTCGGCGGCACTTGCGCGACCAGCGAGATGCCCTGCGCGACGTGCTGCCCGGCGCCGAGCAGCAGCACCGAGAACACGACCAGTCCGCCGCCGGGGCTGACGCCGAGCAGCCCGGCGGTCAGGCCGCCGGCAAGGCCCGTGCCGATGCCGGCGAGAAGGTCGTGGACGATCACCGCATCCCCCGTCAGCGCCTGGCGGCAAGGCCGGCGAGGAAGATGTCGAAGGCGTGCATCGCCTCCGCGGTCGAGACGGTCTCGCCCCACAGCCGTTGCAGCACGATGCCCTGGAACATCGCGACCATCGCTCGCGCCGCACCGCGCGGCTGCACGTGAGGATCGATCGCGCCGCTCTTCTGGCCGCGCCGCAGCAGGTCCACGATCAGGGCGATCGGCTGGCGGATTCCGCTCACCACCTGGTCGCGGACCACGTCGTCGCGCAGCGCCTCCGCCCAGAGTTGCAGCGCGACGCGGCGGGCGCGCAGGCCTTCTTCCTTCTGCAGGTCGCCGAGGAAGGCGCGGGCGATCGACCGCAGGCTCTGCAACACATCGTCCGACGGATTCTTGAGCGCCAGCAGCGCGCTGTCGCGGCCATGGCGGCTTTCTCCGATCGCCTGGATCAGCTCCTCCTTGCCGGTGAAATGCCCATAGATGCAGCCGGCGCTGAGCCCGGACTGCTTGATCACGTCCTGGATCGTGGTCTGGTGAAATCCCTGGCGCGCAAAGCAGATTTCTGCCGCCTGCAGGATCTCCTCGCGGCGGATCGCCAGCGTCTCGGGTTTCACCTTCGGCATTGTCGGGTCCTTGTCAGGTCGCAGCCGGCCGACGCGGCGGGCTTGACGATCATTCGCCGTCATTATAAAGAACGAATATTCGTTTTGTAAAGAGGGAGGCTATCGGCATGATCGGCTTTGCAAAGCTTCTGTGGCATCCGGGCGCGGCTGAGATGGCTCACGTCGAGCTGCCGTCGACCGGCGCGCGGATCGCGTTCCTGCTCGCGTCGTTCGCCATCGTGCTGCTGTTCGAGGCCGCGTTTCCGCTGTTCAGCTATGCGCGCGGTGACCGGCTGCGCAATATCGGCCGCAACGCCGCCGTCACCGTGATCTTTGTCGGTGTGAACCTGCTGCTCAGCCCGCTGTCGCCGCTGGCCGCGCAATGGACGCTGGATGCGAAATTCGGCCTGTCCTGGTGGCTCGGCCTGTCACCCCCGAGCCAGCTGCTGCTCGGAATCGTGGGGCTCGACCTGTTCGCCTATTTCGCCCACGTCTCGATGCACAAGCTCGGCTGGATGTGGCGCTTCCATCGCATGCACCACGCCGACCGCTTCGTCGACGTCACGACGGCGTTCCGCGAGCATCCCGGCGAGACGCTGTGGCGGATCGGCTGGCACATCGCCGGCGTGGTCGTGTTCGGAACGCCGGCCTGGGTGCTGGTCAGCTATCTGACGCTGTCGGCGCTGAACGCCCAGTTCGAGCACGCCAATATCCGCCTGCCCGAGCGGCTCGACCGCTGGCTGCGGCTCGTCTTCGTGACGCCGAACATGCACAAGATGCATCATTCGCGTCATCAGCCGGAGACCGACAGCAATTATTCGAACCTGCTCTCGATCTGGGACCGCCTCGGCGGCACCTATAATCGCGGTCCGCGCTTCGCGGAGCTGCGCTATGGCCTCGACGGCTTTGATGATCCCGAGAAGCAGTCGCTGCGCGGACTGCTGAAGATGCCGTTCATGCGCGATTGGGGGCGGGCTGGGGCAGGGCCGGACAAGGCGGATCGATCCGTTCCGCCGCCCATGTTGCCGTGGCCATGATCGCGGCCTGGTCCTGCCGCGTCATAGCTCCGAGGCGTATGCTTTCTGTCCCGTCATCCTGAGGAGCCGCGTAGCGGCGTCTCGAAGGATGGATCGGCCCCGCTGGTGGCCGTCGACCCTTCGAGGGCCGCTGAAGAAGCGGCCACCTCCAGCGACAAAGGCGAAGCCTTTGCGCGGGGGTGACGGATGACGGGTATTGTGCCTATGACAAGGCAAGATCAGGCCGCGTTGCGCAGTCCGGCGAGGAAGGTGTCGACGCTGTGCGACAGCGCGGCGGCGTGATCGCCGAGCTGGCCGGACGTATCCAGCACATTGCCGGTGAGGGCCCGCGACTGGCCGGCGGCCTCGCTCGCGCCCGCGATATTGGCGGAGACCTCGACGGTCCCGGTGGACGCCTGCTGCACGCTGCGGGCAATCTCGCGCGTCGCCGAGTCCTGCTGCTCGACGGCGGCCGCGATCGCGGTGGCGATACCCGAGATCTCGCGGATGGTGCCGCTGATGTCGCCGATCGCGCCGACGCAGTTGCCGGTGGCGGACTGGATCGCGCCGACCTGGCCGGCGATCTCCTCGGTCGCCTTCGCGGTCTGACTCGCGAGGTCCTTCACCTCGGCGGCGACCACGGCAAAGCCGCGGCCGGCCTCGCCGGCGCGCGCCGCCTCGATGGTGGCGTTGAGCGCCAGCAGGTTGGTCTGGCTCGCGATCGCGCTGATCAGGCGCAGCACGTCGCCGATCTTCTCCGCCGATGCGGCGAGGCTCGTCACCATCTCGGTGGTCTCCATGGCCTTGGTCACGGCGCTGTCGGCGACGCGGCTGGAATGGGTGACCTGGCGGCCGATCTCGGTGATCGAGGACGCCAGCTCCTCGGTTGCGGCTGCGACCGCATTGACGCTGGCGGATGCTTCCTCGGACGCAGCGGCTGCCGCCGAGGTCCGTTCGGAGGCACCGTTGACGCTGGCCGTGATCTCGTTGGCGACGCGCTGCATGTCGCCCGAGGACCGTGCGACGGCGGCGACCATGCCCTTGACGTCGGCTTCGAAACGGTCGGCCATCTGCCGCTGCAATGCCTGCTTGTCGGCCTCCGCCTTCACCTTGTCGGCCTCCTGCGCCTCGCGCAGCGAGGAGGTTTCGACCATGCTGCGGCGGAACACGTCGACCGCCTTTGCCATCGTGCCGAGCTCGTCGCGGCGCTCGCTGCCGGGTATCGTGACGCTGGTGTCGCCGCTGGACAGGCGGTTCATGACCGCGGTGATCGCGGTGAGCGGCCGCGACAGGCCGCGGCCGAGCAGGAACGCGAGCAGCACGGCCGCGGCCAGGATTGCGACCGTGCCGAGGATCAGATTGCGCTGCGCGCTCGCCGCGGCGGCTTCATAGTCGCTGGTGTCCTTGACGATCTCGAGCACGGCGACCGGCTCGCCGGCATAGTTCTTGATCTGGCCGAGATAGAGCTCCACCGCATGGCCGTCGAGAACAGCATCGCGCAGCAGGGCCGAACCGTTCATGACCCGCTTGAGCTCGTCCTGGGTCGCGACCGCGGTGTCGCCGAAGGTCGAGGACAGCCGCTTGAAGCTCTGGCCGTCGAAGGAATGCACCGCGAGGTCGATGCCGAAGCGCTTCTTGGCGCGGTCGACGAATTCCCTGCCGAAGGCGGCGCCGACGTCGACATTGGCCAGCGTCTTGCCCTCGTGCATGATCGGGGTCATGCCGAAGATCGACAGCGCTTCGCGGCCGGGCTCGACGCCGACGATCGGCTTGCCGGTCTTGTTCGATTCCACCACCGTCGTGCGCCGCGTCGAGGCGTCGTCGCCGAAAGTCTTCGGCGCATGGACCCGGTAGAAGCTGGTCGCCGGGGGCTGCCAGAACGAGATCAGCGGGATGCCCTGCGCCTTCATCGACGCCCAGGGGGCGCCGAGCAGCTTTCCGAGGCCGTCGCGGTCACCCTTGGCGATGGCGTCCTCGACCGGCGGCAAGGCGGCGATGACCGCCGAGACCGCAAGCGCGGCGCGCCCCTCGTAGTCGATCGCTGCAATCACGCTGTCATATTGCAGCTTGAGCTGCTGATCGAGCGCGAGCCGGGTCAGCGCCCGCTGCTGGCTGATGGAGAAGCCGCCGAGGATGGCGCAGGCGACTGCGACAGTCAGCGAAATCGCCAGAATCAGGCGGGCGGCAATCGATCGAAGCGTGAACATGGGACCAGCGGAACTCCAGGCATTAGCGCCGTCCGCAAACTCCCAGAAAAAGCTTAACAACCGGATGTTGCGCCGCCGGTATTCGTGCCGCGATTATTGCCGCCGATGCCTACTTTCGTACTGTGCGACGTCTGGCCTGACAGGGCCGACCAGCTGCGCGCATCAATAGTCATGTGTCGCTCAGGGGCGAACGCGGATGATCGTACTCCCTTTGCGTCGCCCGGTCGGATTTAGGGCAGCGACGGCCTCGTCGAGAGTCGAGACGTTGCCGATGTTCGTCCGCAGACGTCCGTCCCGCACCCGCTGGACGATCTCACTCAGTTGGGAACGATCGGACTCGACGACGAAGTCGACCGCCAGGCCGTTGGAGGGTCGCGCCTCGGCCGGCCCAACGATCGTCACCAGTGTTCCTCCGCCTTGAATCAGCTTTACCGACCGCTTCTGGATTTCACCGCCAATGACGTCGAACACCAGATCGACTTTACCGACGTCCTCAAGGACGTCGTTGTCGAGATCGACGAACTCGTTCGCGCCGAAGTCGAGCACAGTCTGACGGTCGGCGGACCGCCCGGAGCCGATGACATACGCGCCGGCCTCTCGCGCGAGCTGCGTCACCATCGACCCGACTGCGCCGGCCGCGCCGTGTACGAGGACGCTCTGCCCCGCCTGGAGGCGGCCGTGCTGGAATAGCCCTTGCCATGCTGTCAGGCCCGAGACCGGAAGGCTTGCGCCCATTGTGAAGTCGACGTCGCCCGGAAGCGGCGCCAGGTTGCGTGCCTCGATCGCCACATACTCGGCCAGCGTGCCGTCGCGATACCAGTCCGCCAGACCGAACACCCGCTGTCCCACCGATAGCCCTGTAGTGCCATATCCGAGAGCGGTGACCACTCCGGCCAGCTCGTGCCCCGGGATCGACGGTGTTCGGTCACGATCGAGGCGATCGGTCCAGGTCGAGGGCCACGCCAGCTCAGTCGGGACGAATCTCGACGCATAAACCTGAACGACGACATCATTTATCGCTGCCTGCGGCTCGGGCCGGTCCACCAGCTTCATCCCGGCCGTTCCCGCGGCTTGGTCCGTTACAACGATCGCCTTCATGGGAATACTCCTTGTCTCTTGGTGGAACTGCTGCAGAGCGCGCGGACGCGCCGACTAACCAAGAACTGCCAAGGCAGTTCGGTTGCTTAGTACGAACGAATAGATGCGCTGCGCCTGCTCATAAAACAGCACCAAGATTGCGAATTTTGGCTGTACCAAGCGCGACCGCTGCCCCCTGCGAGCTCAATGCGATATCGCACCGCTGAAAAATTCGGGCAGTCGACAGAATCCTTTTTGCACAGTCGGGGACAGAAATTCAGATTGCGAGGACCGCCAGGCGTCATGCCCACTGTTGGCCCAAAGCCGACGTGCCGTGGTCAACCGGCGATGTCCGGTTCTAGGGGTAGAGCCGACATCGCGGATTTATGAGTACGCGCCCTGGTTCAATCCGACTTCATCGCGTCGTCGGCGGCGCCGAGAGATTGCCCGCCAGGATAGCCTTGCCGGCGTCCTCATACTGGGTGTCGCGGGCCTGGATCTGCTGGGCGATCGCATGCATGTCGCGAAAGCGCCGCTCGAACGGGTTCTTGGCGAACACCGCCGTTGCGCCCGACATGTGATAGGCGATGTCGACCACCGCGGCGGACTGGTGGATGGTCCAGGTCGAGGCGATGCGGATTGCGACGCGATGCGCCTCGGTGATGGGATCGCCGCGGGCGAGATCGCTCCAGACATCGTGGGCCGTCGCATACAGATAGGCGCGCGCGGCGCGCAGGCTCGCCTCGGTGCGGCCGATCTGGCCCTGCACGGCGTTGTTGTCGCGCATCGCCTTGAGGCCTTGCGGGGTCTTGCCGCGGGCGAGCTCGGTCGCCGCATCCAGCATGGCGCGCGCGACGCCGAGCGAGGTGGCGGCAAAGCCCATGCTGAACACCATGTTGGTGGAGAGCTTGTAGAGCGGACCCGGCTCGCGGCACGCACTGGGATCGTCGCGCAGCGCGGCGAATTTTTCCGGGATGAAGAGATTGTCGACCGAATAGGAATCGGTGCCGGTGCCTTTCAGGCCGATCACGTCCCAGACGTCGTACATCACGGCCTGCGACATCGGAAACAGGATGGTGCGGATCTCCGGCGAACCGTCGGGCTTCCTGCGCGGTGAGCCATCGGCCTCGACGATTCGGACATGGGCGCCGAGCCAGCTCGCCTGCCGCGAGCCCGAGGCAAAGTCCCAGCGCGCGCTGGCGCGATAGCCGCCGGGCTCGGCGCGGACCTCGTGGGCGATCGCGCCCCAGGCGAGGATGCCGGGCGCGGTGTTGAAGATCTCGTTCGCAGCGTCGGGTCCGAGATAGGCCGCGGTCATGGCGCAGACGCTGCACTGGCCGAGGCACCAGGCCGTGGATGCATCGGCCTTGGCGATCTCCTCCTGCATCTGCATGAACGCGTCCAGCGTCGCCTCGGCTCCGCCGAAGCGCTTCGGCAGCAGCGCGCGATACAGCCCGTTCTCGACCAGGGCCGCGGTGACGGATGGCGTCAGCCGCCGCGTCCGTTCGATCTCGTCGGCTTCGCTCGTGATCAGCGGCGCCAGCGCGCGCGCCCGCTCGACAAGGTCGAATCCCTGCGGCTTGTTCATGCGTGTCCTCGGCGCCTTCTGTCATTCTTGTTGGGCAGGCCGGGCGATGGTGGCTCATCCGGCAGGAGAGGGCAAGGCGGGACGGCGCCGATGCAGATCAGCTATCCATCCGTTGTGCCGGTGCGCGCGAGCGTGACGAATGCATCCGCGCTCAGGCGGTGGCGCGGCCGAGATCGAGCGACGGCTGGCGCTTGGTCGAAAAACTCAACGCCACCGCGACCGCGGCAAGGCCGATCGCGAAGGAACCGGCGTGCAGCCATGTATAGCCGTGGAACGTGTCGAACACGTAACCGCCGGCCCACGGCCCGAGCGCCATGCCGAGGCTCGCGAAGGCCGACACCGCGCCGAACACCGTGCCCATGATGCGCGCGCCGAAGAACTCGCGCACCAGCACGGCATAGAGCGGCATCACGCCGCCATAGGCGAGGCCGAACACCACGGACAGCGCGTAGAATTCGCCGAGCTGCGCGATCGCGAGATAGGTCGCGATCGACAGCGCCTGCACCAGCAGGCCGCCGACCAGGACCGGCTTGGCGCCGAGCCGGTCGGCGAGCACGCCGAGCAGCAGCCGGCCGCCGAGCCCGGAGAAGCCGGCGAGGCTGTAGACCGTGACCGCGGTGAGCGGCGCGATGCCGCACACCATGGCGTAGGACACCATGTGGAAGATCGGTCCCGAATGCGCCGCGCAGCAGGCGAAGTGCGCCAGCGCCAGCGTGATGAATTGCGGCGTGCGCAGCGCCTGCGCCGCGGTCCATTCGGTTTGCGGCGCGTTCGCGGCGGTCGGGATTGCGACATCCGTTCCCTGCGGCGCCGGGCGCACCAGGAACGACGCGGGGATCAGGAGCGCCCACGCGGCGATGCCGATGACGAGCATCGCGAAGCGCCAGTCATAGGCCGTGATCAGCCAGCTCGCGGATGGCGCCACCGTCAGCGGCGATACGCCCATGCCGGCCGACACCAGCGCGACGGCGAGGCTGCGATGCTTGTCGATCCAGGCGCTGGCGAGCGCCATCATCGGCGCATAGAAGCTGCCGGCGGCGATTCCGATCAGCACGCCGAAGCAGAGCTGGAATTGCCACAGGCTCTGCGCCTGGCTTGCCGTCACGAGGCCAAGCCCGAGCAGCAGGCTGCCCGCCAGCACCACGACGCGGGTGCCGAAGCGGTCGGACAGCGCGCCCCAGGCGAACGCCGCAAAACCCATGCAGAGGAAATCCAGCGTCGCCGCCGCCGAGATGCCGGCCCGCGACCAACCCATTGCATCCGAGATCGGTTGCAGGAACACCGCGAGCGACAGCATGGTGCCGAAGCCGACGCAGGTCATCAGCGCGCCCGCGCCGACGACGACCCAGCCATAATCGAACCGAGCGGCCTTGCTCATGCGTTTCCCCGGCGCTGTTGTTTGTTGTGGTGCGCGCAGGGAGGATGCTGGCCTATCTGAGGTCCAGGGGCAATATGACGGGCAACATGCCTCGCATTCCGGGATCAGCGGATTGTGAGTTGCGTGCGCAGGATGTCGCAGCGAGGCGCGGCCAGAGCCCTTTCCGTTCCGATAGAATCGGAACGGGGCTCTAGATCCTTGCTTTGACGCGTTTTCTTCACGCGAACCGGGAGCCACTTCGCTCGAAAACGCTCTACCCGCACTGCCAGGCCCGCCCGATCGGCGTCCAGGTCCAGCACGGACCAAAGCTGCCGCCATTGTAGCGGCCGCGGTAGAATCCGGGGCGGCCGAAATAGTACCAATCGCCGCCATACCAATATTGCGGAGAATAGTCCGGGTAGCCGCGGGCGGCGCCGCGCGGGCCGAACACCGGAATCGTTTGGTTCGGCGGCTGCCGGTAGCCGGGCAGGAAGCCATAGCCGTGCCAACGAGTGCTGCCGTGCCGCTTCTTCGAGGAGGCGGCCGCGCTCAGGTCCGGCTGCAGCAGTGCGAGGATGACGACAAGGAGGAACAGGATGCGCAACATGATCGCAGTCTAGTCGGAGCGCGATGCAGTGGCGATTCAAATCATGGTGCGTTTTGTTGCTGGGACAAGAATGCGCAACAGTCGCGCCGGCGGCTCCGCCTCAGCTATCCACCTTGAGTGCGGCGATGAAGGCTTCCTGCGGGATGTCGACCTTGCCGAACTGCCGCATCTTCTTCTTGCCTTCCTTCTGCTTCTCCAGAAGTTTGCGTTTGCGCGTGATGTCGCCGCCGTAGCACTTTGCGGTGACGTCCTTGCGCAGCGCGCGGACGGTTTCGCGCGCGATCACCTTGCCGCCGATCGCCGCCTGGATCGGGATCTGGAACATGTGCGGCGGGATCAGCTCCTTCATCTTCTCGACCATGGCGCGGCCGCGGCCCTCGGCGCGGGTGCGATGCACCAGCATCGACAGCGCGTCGACCGGTTCGGCGTTGACCAGAATCTGCATCTTGACCAGGTCGGCCGGCTTGTAGTCGGTCAGATGATAATCGAACGAGGCGTAGCCCTTGGAGACCGACTTCAGGCGATCGTAGAAGTCGAACACCACCTCGTTGAGCGGCAGGTCGTATTTCACCATCGCGCGGGAGCCGACATAAGTGAGCTCCTTCTGCGAGCCGCGGCGGTCCTGACACAGCTTCAAGACGCTGCCGAGATACTCGTCGGGGGTGAGGATCGTGGCCTCGATCCACGGCTCCTCGATCTCGGCGATCTTGACCACGTCGGGCATGTCGACCGGGTTGTGGATCTCGAGCTCGGTGCCGTCGGTCAGCTTCATCTTGTAGATCACGCTCGGCGCGGTCGCGATCAGATTGAGGTCGAATTCGCGCGACAGCCGCTCCTGGATGATTTCCAGATGCAGCAGGCCGAGGAAGCCGCAGCGGAAGCCGAAGCCGAGCGCGGCGGAGGTTTCCATCTCGTAGGAGAAGCTCGCGTCGTTGAGCCGCAGCTTGCCCATCGCCGCGCGGAGCGTTTCGAAGTCGTTGGCATCGACCGGGAACAGGCCGCAGAACACGACGGGAATCGCCGGCTTGAAGCCCGGCAGCATCTCGCTGATCGGCTTCCTGTCATCGGTGATGGTGTCGCCGACGCGGGTGTCGGCGACTTCCTTGATCGCCGCGGTGATGAAGCCGATCTCGCCGGGGCCGAGCTCCTCGACCTGCTCCATCTTCGGCGTGAAGAAGCCGACGCGCTCGATGTCATAGGCGGCGCCGGTGCCCATCATGCGGATGCGGCTCCCCTTCTTCATCACGCCGTCGACGACGCGGATCAGCACGACCACGCCGAGATAGACGTCGTACCAGCTGTCGACCAGCAGCGCCTTCAGGGTCGCGTCGCGGTCGCCCTTCGGCGGCGGCAGGCGGGTGACGATCGCTTCCAGCACGTCGGGTACGCCGACGCCGGTCTTGGCCGAGATCATCACGGCGTCGGACGCATCGATGCCGATCACGTCCTCGATCTGCTGCTTGACCTTCTCGGGCTCGGCGGCGGGCAGATCGACCTTGTTCAGGACCGGCACGATCTCGTGATTGTTGTCGAGCGCCTGATAGACATTGGCGAGCGTCTGCGCCTCGACGCCCTGGCTGGCGTCGACCACGAGCAGGGAACCCTCGCAGGCCGCCAGCGACCGCGAGACCTCGTAGGCGAAGTCGACATGGCCGGGCGTATCCATCAGGTTGAAGATGTAATCCTTGCCGTCCTTGGCGCGGTAGTTCAGGCGGACGGTCTGCGCCTTGATGGTGATGCCGCGCTCGCGCTCGATATCCATCGAATCGAGCACCTGCTCCTTGCCCGCCATTTCGCGATCCGACAGGCCGCCCGTCATCTGGATCAGGCGGTCGGCAAGGGTCGATTTGCCATGGTCGATATGGGCGACGATGGAGAAGTTGCGGATGTTCGAAATCGGGGCAGTTGTCATGGGCGCGGGATAGCATCCGCACCCCCGCGCGGGCAACCAAATTGCGGTATTTCGCAGGGGTGTGACGGCGAATCACCGCGCCGTTTCCGGCAGGGTTGCCGTAACCGATTTCCGGGCATGTTCCTGCCAGTCTTTCGGCCCGAAAATCGTCTTTCGCGTTGCCGGCACCGGGCGGATGAGCATGCATGGCCACGCCGCCGCCATCGACCTCAACCTGAAAGTTTCGGATGACCGGCTGTGGGCCGCCAAGGGCAAGACATCCCCTTCAACAACCTGATGCCGCGCGAGATCGTCGACATCTTCGCGCGCCACGGCTTCATCTGGGGCGGCAAGCGGCGTCACTACGATACCATGCATTTCGAGTCCCGGCCGGACTTCCCGGAAAGTGAATCCGCTTGCTAGAGGCGTTCTCACGCCAAGCTGATTTCACTGGCCACAAAAACGCGCTAAAGCGCGCTGAAATGCAGATCAGCACCCATCTGCGTTTCCGCTTCCATTCGGGCATGATCCTTCCGGGAAACCGCTTCCCACTTTTCCGGGGCATGCCTCAGGCACAGGCCATGTCGACCGCCTCCACGCTCCCCGCCGCCCGGCGCACCAACCGCAAGCTGACGATCCGGCGGGTCGCCGCCTGGATCGCCTCGCGCGCCACCGATCCCAGGACCAGCCTGTGGTTCGTGATCGGCTTCGCACTGGTTCATGCGGTGCTGTGGACGCTGATCCTGGTCAAGCTCAAGGCCGCGCAGGACATCCATATGGATGTTGCGGAAGCCTATGCCTGGGGCCAGCGCTTCCTGCTCGGCTATGGCAAGCACCCGCCGCTGTCGGGCTGGATCGCCGGGGTCTGGTTCAGGATTTTTCCCGTCACCAACTGGTCGACCTATGCGCTTGCGATGACGACGGTCAGCTTCGCGCTGGTGGTGTGCTGGCTGATCGCGCTGCGCGTCGTCGATCGCCGCCGCGCGTTCTTCATGGTGGTGATGCTCGCGCTCTACCCGATCTTCAATTTCAAGGGCTTCAAATACAACGCCGATCTCGCCCAGCTGGTGCCGCTGCCGCTGCTGGTGCTGGCCTATCTGAACGCGTTCGAGAAGCGCAGCTTCAAATCGGGTCTCTGGCTCGGCTTTGCCGGCATGCTGGCGCTGATGACCAAGTACTGGGTGGTGACGATGATCGGCGCCGTCGGGCTGGCCGCGCTGATCCATCCGCAACGGACGCAATTCCTGCGCTCGCCGGCGCCATGGGTTGCGATCGGCACGATGATCGTGGCGATGATTCCGCATCTGGTGTGGCTGGAGGAGGTGGACTTCGTGCCGTTCACCTATGCCGGTGACGTCTACGCGCTGTCGAGCCGCGCACTCAATGTGCAGCTCGTGATCGGCTATGTCGTGCACAATGTCGGGCTGCTCGCGATTCCCGTCGTGCTGGGCCTTGTGGCGCTGCTGCTGGGCTCGGTGCCGTGGCGGCCGTCGGACGTGCTGGCGCGGATCTGGTCGCGCGGACCCAATCCGGCCGTCAACCTTCCGCAGGCGCTCAACGTCTGGATCATCCAGCTGATCGTCGCGATCGGGCCGCCGCTCGGCGCGCTGGCGTTCACCGTCTATATCAAGACCGATTGGGGCATCCCGCTGTTCTTCCTGGTGCCGCTTGCGCTGGTCGCGATCCCCTCGCTTCGCTTCCCGCGCATGGCGCTGTTTTCGATCACCGCGATCTGGTTCGTGGCCACGGTCGTCACGCTGATCGCCGCGCCCAGCATCGCGACGCAGGAGATCGCGTCCAACCATATCGGCGGCTCGACCTACGCCGCGCGCTCCGAGCTCGCGCGCGAGCTGACCCAGACCTGGCAGGACAGATTCCATTCGCGCTGGGCCGTGGTCGTCGCGCGGTCCGATATCGGCGAGCCGATGACGTTCTACAGTCCGGATCATCCGGCTTCGCTGGTGCCGGGCGAAGCCTGGTCATCGGGGCTGACGTCGCTCGACGAAGCCAAGCGTCTCGGCTTCATCGGCGTCTGCGACACCACCGATCCGGTGTTCCTCAAGCCCTGCGAGGCGTGGATGGCGGAGCACGCCAAGGATGCCGAGCCGCTGGTGATGACCACCATGCGCTTCTTCAACGGCCATCCCGGTCCGTCGACGGTCTGGAAGGTCTATCTGGTGCCGCCGGCGAAGTAGCGCTGCGGCATTGTTGCCGCCAACTGTCTCGAGCGATCTCAGTGCCGCTCCGTCATCCTGAGGTGCGAGCTCTTGCGAGCCTCGAAGGATGAATCGGCCACAGTCGGGCCGTCGACCCTTCGAGACGCGCGCGATGCGCGCTCCTCAGGGTGACGGTGATAGCTTGGCGTAGCGGCGGACGAGCGCGCCCTACGTGCCTTCCTCGTTGAACTTGCTGGCGACGAGTTCGGCGATGGCGTCGAGCGCCTGCTGCGCTTGCTCGCCCTTTGCGGAGACCACGACCGTAGTGCCGGGCCCGGCGGCGAGCATCATCAGGCCCATGATCGAGGTGCCGCCGACGGTCTCGGTGCCGCGGGTGACCCAGATCTCGGCGTTGAAGCGCTCGACCAGCTGGACGAACTTGGCCGATGCCCGCGCATGCAGGCCGCGCTTGTTGACGATCAGCAGCTCACGGGAAATAGCGCCCGCTGGCACGCCCGGGCCGATTTGATTTCCGCCCGGAGCCTCGTCGCTCATTTGCCTGCGAGAACGCGGCTGGCGATGGTGACGTATTTGCGGCCGGCTTCCTGGGCCATCGCGATCGCGTCGGGCAGCGAACGCTCCTCGCGAACCTTGGCAAGCTTGACCAGCATGGGAAGGTTAATGCCTGCGAGCACTTCCACTTTCGGGCGGCTCATGCAGGAGATCGCAAGGTTGGACGGCGTGCCGCCAAACATGTCGGTGAGAATCGCAACGCCGTCGCCGCTATCGACGCGGTTCACCGCCTCGATGATGTCGCTTCGACAGAGATCGGAATCGTCCTCGGCCCCGATCGTAATCGCTTCAATTTGTTTCTGCGGACCCATGACGTGTTCGAGCGCCGCTCGGAACTCGTCGGCAAGGCGCCCATGGGTCACCAGCACTAGACCAATCATCGGAAACTCCTCGCGGGCGCCCTTTGGTGCACCGCACGAACGCGCCACTTTGACCATCCAGAGGCCCTGCGCAAGAGGGCATCTTGGCTAGTCTCCCGGTTCCTGGCGGTAGAGAGGGGAGGCTGCGCCGGCAAAATCCGACGCGATAGTGGATGTGATATGGTTACCAATTCCCTTCCCACAATTGGCCGC
Source organism: Bradyrhizobium sp. Mp19 (assembly GCF_029952935.1). Lineage (NCBI taxonomy): Bacteria > Pseudomonadati > Pseudomonadota > Alphaproteobacteria > Hyphomicrobiales > Nitrobacteraceae > Bradyrhizobium > Bradyrhizobium sp. Mp19. The sequence continues at coordinate 40,105 of NZ_JASAUT010000026.1, forward strand.
AAGATTACGGGAACATGAACTTTCAGGTTGTCGTCAGCGCAGCGACAACCAGCGGCAGGGGTTGGAAGCCGATGCCGACGGGAATTCGCGGTATTGAAACACCATTAAGGCGAATCGTGAGCGCCTCGGGCGACGGCAGCCGCTCGGCGTCGTCAGCGGCGAGGTCGACGATCAGCCCCACCACGGCCTCGCCTGCGAACGGACAATGGCGGATTCCGAGGCCTCGGATCTCGATCAGACCGGCCAATTGCTGAACCGGGCGAACCCACAATTGTTCGCCGGCTGTGTCGAGATGGACACGGTCATCCCCCACCAAAATGGCCGGCGGAAGCGCTCCGGTGCGCCCGGCGAGAATCAGGTCGAAGGCAAGACGCGACTTGCCGGCGCCCGACGGGCCGCGGATCAGCACCGCACGCTCGCCGACCAGAACGGCGGATGCGTGCACGCTCGAATTGTCGCTCATAGTGTTGGCAGCCTAACCACGAAACGCGCGCCGGCGACGGTGGGCTTGCCGTCTGCGTCCGCGGGGCCAAAGCGGTTCTCGGCCCAGATGCGTCCGCCATGCGCTTCGATGATCTGCTTGGAGATCGAAAGCCCAAGGCCGGAGTTCTGGCCAAAACCCTGGTGCGGCCGGTCGGTGTAGAAGCGCTCGAAAATCCGCTCCAGCGCGTCCTCGCCGATGCCGGGCCCGTCATCGTCGACCACGATCTCGACCTCGCCGCGGGTGCGGCGGCAGACGATGCGCACCTTGTCGCCCGGCTTGGAGAACGATTGCGCGTTCGACAGCAGGTTCGAGATCACCTGGCCGAGCCGTGAATCATGGCCGGGCACCGACAGCGTATCGGTCGGTCCGCGGCCCTCGAAGCGGGCTTCGACGGCGACGTCGTGGCCGAGCCTTGTCTCGTTGGCGACGCCGGTCAGCGTCGTCAGCAGCCGCCGCAGATCGACCGGCGCCATGTCCTGGCGCTGCAATTCGGCATCGAGCCGGCTGGCGTCGGAGATGTCGGAGATCAGGCGGTCGAGCCGCCTGACGTCATGCTCGATCACGGCGAGCAGCCGCGCGCGGCTGTTCTCGTTGCGCGCCAAAGGCAGCGTCTCGACCGCGGAGCGCAGCGAGGTCAGCGGGTTCTTCAGTTCATGGGCGACATCGGCGGCGAACATCTCGATCGCCTCGATGCGGCTGTAGAGCGCGTTGGTCATGTCGCGCAGCGCGCCGGAGAGATGGCCGATCTCGTCGCGGCGCCCCGTGAAGTCGGGAATCTCGACGCGGGTCTGGATGCGGTGGCGGACGCGCTCGGCGCCGTCGGCAAGCCGCCGCACCGGGCCTGCGATCGTGCTCGCCAGCAGCAGCGACAGCATGATCATGACGGCGGAGGCGACCCCGCCGATCTTGAGGATGGCGAGGCGCTCGGACATCACCAGCTGGTCGATGTCGTCGCCTTGCGTCGTCAGCATCAAGGCGCCGCGCACGGCGCGGAAATGCTGCACCGGGACGGCAACCGACACGATGATTGCGCCGCGCTCGGTGACGCGCACCGCGCTGCCCTTCATGCCTTCGAGCGATTGCGCGACTTCGGAATAGCCCTTGCCGCCTTCGGGACCGAGCTCGCGGTAGATCGGCAGGTCGCCGCGGTTGAGCCAGGTCTTGATCGTGGCCTTGGTTTTCTCATAGAGCGACGGCTTCTCCGACGGCGGCGGCAGCTCCATGCGCAGCACGTCGCCGCGCGCGAACAGATTGCGGCTGTCGAGGATCAGGCCGCCGTCGCGGTCGAAGATGCGGGCCCGCGTCTTGGTCGGCGCGATCAGGCGGCGCAGGACCGGCGCGACCCGCTCGGGATTGATCGGAAAATCCGCCGATTCGTCCGGCTGGCCATAACTCTCGCCGGGCTTGAGGTCGAGCAGGCGATCGGGATCGATGGTGACGGTATTGCCTTCGACGGTCGCGGACGCCGCGATCGCCTCCGAGATGATCTCGGCATAGACCAGAAGGCTCTGCGTGCGCGCCTCGATCAGGCCGGCGCGGAACTGCGAGAGATAGAGGATGCTGGCGACCAGCGCGACGAGGCCGGCAAGGTTGAGCGAGACGATGCGGCGCGTCAGGCTCGAGAACGACAGCGCGAAGAAGAACTGCCCGGCGCGGCGCAGCCAGCCGAGCGGACGACGCCAGCCCTTGTCCTGCGCCAAATCTTCGGCAACGGCGTCCTGATCGAGGAGCTGCGAGGCGTCCTCGGTGTTCAGGCCTTGCTCGAGCTGCGTTCGATCAAGCACTGGCAAAGCTGCCGGTTGGTATGGATGTCGTCCCGCGAAGCAATCGTTCGCCCGAGCTTACCCCAGCCGTGCGGAGCCTGTCAGTTAACAAGCCGCCCGGGAAGCGCAGATCAGGCTTCCTTGAAGCGATAGCCGACGCCGTACAGCGTCTCGATCATCTCGAAGTCGTCGTCGACCACCTTGAACTTCTTGCGCAGCCGCTTGATGTGGCTGTCGATGGTGCGGTCGTCGACATAGACCTGGTCGTCATAGGCCGCGTCCATCAGCGCGTTGCGGCTCTTCACGACGCCGGGGCGGGTGGCGAGCGCCTGCAGGATCAGGAATTCGGTCACGGTGAGGGTCACCGGCTCGTTCTTCCAGGTGCAGGTGTGGCGCTCCGGATCCATCCGCAGCAGGCCGCGGTCGAGTGCGCGGGCGTCCGGCTCCTTCGGTGCGGCGGTCGGATCCTTCGGCTGGCCGCGGCGGAGCACGGCCTTGACCCGCTCGACCAACAGGCGCTGCGAGAACGGCTTGCGGATGAAATCGTCGGCGCCCATTTTCAGGCCGAACAATTCGTCGATCTCCTCATCCTTCGAGGTGAGGAAGATCACCGGCAGGTCGGACTTCTGGCGCAGCCGGCGCAGCGTTTCCATGCCGTCCATGCGCGGCATCTTGATATCGAGGATCGCAAGATCGGGCGGCGACGTGCGAAACCCATCCAGCGCCGACGCACCGTCCGTGTAGGTCATGATGCGATAGCCTTCGGCTTCGAGCGCGATCGAAACCGAAGTGAGAATGTTGCGGTCGTCGTCGACCAGGGCGATTGTGGGCATGTGCTGCTTTCACAATGAGAGTGGCTTAGACGGCGGGCACTCTGGCGACGCGCCGTAGAATTGGGCTTCGAACGCGGTCAACGAGCAATGCAAGCTGGGCTGAAGTGTGACCGAGTTCCGCAAAAATCCGCTTCTGCGACCCACGCGATGGGTCCCCATATAGCACCCTTGGACCATGAGAAAAGGCCCTTTTTTCATAGGGAACCCGCCCGATTCGCCCCCAAAATGACCCGATAGGCCCATGCAACCGACCGCCGACTTCGATCCTGCCCACCTTGCCCGCTCGCTGCTCCGCCGCAGCCGCCAGGGCGCCCTCGCCACGTTGATGGCCGGCACCGGCGATCCCTATTGCTCGCTGGTCAATCTGGCCAGCCATCCCGACGGCTCGCCGATCCTGCTGATTTCCCGCCTGGCGCTGCATACCAAGAACATCCTGGCCGATCCCAGGGTGTCGCTGATGCTGGACGAGCGCGCCGAGGGCGATCCGCTGGAGGGTGCCCGGATCATGCTGGCCGGTCAGGCGGAAGAGGTCGCGGAGGCCGCGCGGGAGCTCGTCCGCCGGCGCTATCTCGGTGCCCATCCGTCAGCGGAAGCCTTTGTGGAATTTAAGGATTTTTCGCTTTTCCGGATCAGGCCGAGCGGCGCCCATCTGGTCGCCGGGTTTGGCCGCATCGTGGACCTCAAACCCGCGCAATTCCTGACCGATCTCGGGGGCGCCGAGGAACTGCTCGAAGCCGAGCCCGGCGCGGTGGCGCATATGAACGAGGATCACCGCGAGGCCATGAACCTCTACGCCACGCGGCTGCTTGGCGCGGAAAGTGCCGACTGGCTCTGCACCGGCTGCGACCCCGACGGCATGGACATGCAGGCCGGCCGCGACACGCTGCGGCTGGATTTCCCCGAGCGCGTCACCACCGGCACCGGGCTGCGCAAGATGCTGGTGCGGCTCGCCGGCGAGGCGCGCGCCAAGGAACGCGCCAAGGAATAGGAAGCGATCAAAGAAAACCACCTGTCCGCACGGCGGCGCTGCGGCCGTGGCGAGGCATGGTGTCGCATGGGTGCGGCGGCGCGATTGCACGGTCGCCGAGGCGAGGTGTCCTCCAACCGCGCGTCGCTTCCAGTCTGCGCGGATTTGACAGCGCGATCATTTCGCACGGGCGTGTCATGTCATCGCCCGTCGGCTCGATGTGCATGCAAGAATGTCTGGCGCTGCTGCATCGGAAAATCAGCCGGATCGCGATGTCGACCGCGATGACGCGCGCGTGCGACCGCGCTGATTGCGTTATCATCGATCGCCGGGGTCAGCGATCGTCTCGCCGCCGAACGCCACGCGTTGCGGAACATTCATCGCAGTTGAGCATTGATACAATCGGGCTTCGACGAAGGCGTGTTGAGCGCAATCGAAACTGCTCGTCAGCAGCTCTGATCTGCAGCTCCGATCTGCAGCTCAATGCCGATCAGGTGGTGCCGCGTGCAACACGATGGTGGTCATGCTCGGCTCTGCAGCGCTGCGTCAATGCGCGGCGGCTCATCTCAACGATACATCCTCAGCGCGAAATGCATACCCGGCATTCTCCGCGCCGTTCGCCTCGATCCGCGAAGGCGCTGCCCGCAGGCTGGCACTTTTTGTGCATCGCAAAGCTCCGTGCGCGGCGGGAAGGGCGACGAAACGTCGCTCGACTGTCGGGAAAACAACGAGAAAACGAAAGCAAGACGAAAGGGTTTCGCGCTGCGGTATTTGCGCCAGATGATGGGCCTGCCTTGGAATCAGCCAAAAGCCGTTCGATTGGCTTGGCAAGCCCGGCGATCCCCACTATTAGGTCGCCGGACCGAAGCCGAGAGGCTATATTCTGATCACGGTCACCGCGGCGGGGCGCGACTAGCGACATTCGCGCGAACAAGGATACGCGGGTTCGAGGAGGTTCTTCGTGCAAGAGACGGGCGTGCATAACGGTGCCTTCGGCGCCGATAAATTCGGCTTAAAAAATCTCAAGGGCGTGCATTGGAATTATGGCGCGCCTCAGCTTTACGAGCATTCGCTGCGTAATGGCGAAGCGGTGCTGTCGGCCGATGGCGCGCTCTGCGCTGATACCGGTGAGTTCACCGGCCGCAGTCCGAAGGACAAGTTCACGGTCCGCGACGGCCTGACCGACAAGAGCATGTGGTGGGCCGGCAACCAGTCGATCACCTCGGAGCAGTTCGCTGCGCTCCATGCCGACTTCCTCAAGCATGCCGAAGGCATGACGCTGTTCGCGCAGGACCTTTACGGCGGCGCCGATCCGAAGCATCGCATCAAGACCCGCGTCTTCACCGAGCTGGCCTGGCACTCGCTGTTCATCCGCACGCTGCTGATCCGCCCCGAGGCGTCGGAGCTCGCGAGCTTCGTGCCCGAACTCACGATCATCGACCTGCCGAGCTTCCGTGCCGATCCGAAGCGCCACGGCTGCAAGTCGGAGAACGTCGTCGCGATCGATTTCGCCCGCAAGATCGTCCTGATCGGCGGCTCGCAATATGCAGGCGAGATGAAGAAGAGCGTGTTCACCACGCTGAACTTCTATCTGCCCGAGAAGGGCGTGATGCCGATGCACTGCTCGGCCAATGTCGGCTCCGACGGCGACACCGCGATCTTCTTCGGCCTGTCCGGCACCGGCAAGACCACGCTCTCGGCCGATCCCAAGCGCACGCTGATCGGCGATGACGAGCATGGCTGGAGCGAGGACGGCGTCTTCAATTTCGAAGGCGGCTGCTACGCCAAATGCATCAAGCTGTCCGGCGAAGCCGAGCCGGAAATCTACGCCGCCAGCAAGCGCTTCGGCGCGGTGCTGGAAAACGTCGTGCTCGGCGCCAATGATCGCGTGCCCGATTTCGACGACGGCTCGAAGACCGAGAACACCCGCTCGGCCTATCCGCTCGATTTCATCCCGAACGCCTCGCGCACCGGCTGCGCGCCGCATCCGAAGAACGTCGTGATGCTCGCCGCCGACGCCTTCGGCGTGATGCCGCCGATCGCCAAGCTGACGCCGGCGCAGGCGATGTATCACTTCCTGTCCGGCTACACCGCGAAGGTCGCCGGCACCGAGCGCGGCCTCGGCAACGAGCCACAGCCGGAATTCTCCACCTGCTTCGGTTCGCCGTTCTTGCCGCGCGATCCGTCGGTCTACGGCAACATGCTGCGCGAGCTGATCGCCAAGCACAATGTCGATTGCTGGCTGGTCAACACCGGCTGGACCGGCGGCAAGTACGGCACCGGCCGTCGCATGCCGATCAAGGTGACCCGCGCGCTGCTCACCGCGGCGCTGAACGGCTCGCTGCGCAACGCCGACTTCCGCACCGACAAGTATTTCGGCTTCGCGGTGCCGACCTCGCTGCCGGGCGTCGAGCCGCACATCCTCGATCCGATCAAGACCTGGGCCGACAAGGTCGAGTTCGACAAGACCGCGCGTGCGCTGGTCGGCATGTTCCAGAAGAACTTCGCCAAGTTCGAAGCGCAGGTCGACGCCGAAGTCCGCGCCGCCGCGCCGGAAGTGAAGCTGGCGGCGGAGTAAGCTGCGCAAGCAGTACGCGATTGGAAAAGGCGGCCCTCGTGGCCGCCTTTTTGTTTGTTGCCTTGTTATGCAGCGCGCAACGCTATCTCCCCCGTCATCCTGAGGTGCGAGCTCTTGCGAGCCTCGAAGGATGCACGGCCACAGTCGGGCCGTCGACCCTTCGAGACGCGCGTAAGTGCGCGCTCCTCAGGGTGACGGGCAGGAGCTGGAGTGCGTTTCGCTATGCCTTACTCCCCCATCTCCGGCAGCACCGCGTTGCTCGGGGTCTGGCGGTCGGTGATCTGCAGGCCGAACAGGCTGCCGATCAATTCGACCGCGACGCGCGCGGTGCGGCCGCGCTCGTCGAGGAAGGGATTGAGCTCGACGATGTCGAGCGAGCGCACCAGCCCGGAATCGTGCAGCAGCTCCATGATGAGATGGGCTTCCCGATAGGTCGCGCCGCCCGGCACCGTGGTGCCGACGCCGGGCGCCACCGCCGGATCGAGGAAGTCGACATCGAACGAGACGTGCAGCACGCCGTTCTTCGCCCTGACGCGTTCGATGACGCGGCGCGTGAGCACGGCGACGCCGAACTCGTCGATCTGGCGCATGTCCGCGATCGACACGTTGCGCTGCCGCAGCAGCTTGCGCTCCAGCGGATCGACCGAACGCGTGCCGATCAGGTCGAGCTGATCGGGCGGGATCGAGGCGCGCGGCAGCCCGCCGAGCAAATCGTCGAGACCGGGCTCGCCGCACAGGAACGCGGCCGACATGCCGTGCATGTTGCCGGTGATGGTGGTGGCCGGCGTGTTGTAGTCGGCATGCGCGTCGACCCACAGCGCAAACAGCGGCCGGCCCTTTTCCTGCCAGTAGCGCGCGACGCCGTTGATCGACCCCATCGACAGTGAGTGATCGCCGCCCATGAAGATCGGGATCGCGCCGGAATGCGCCAGCCAATAGGCGCGCTCGGAGAGCGCACGGGTCCAGGTCTTCACTTCATCGTAGAACCTGGTGTTGGCCGGCACCGGGCCGTCGGCGACGACCTGGGGGATCGCAAGGTTGCCGTGGTCGTCGACCTGGAAGTCGAGCTGCTCGAGCAGGCGCGCGATGCCCGCGGTGCGTAGCGCGTCCGGTCCCATCAGCGGGCCGGCCTGCGACGCGCCGATCTCGATGGGAACGCCAAGCAGGGCGATGCGCGAGGGTCTTGAAGTGTCGGCTTCGGACATGCAGCAGTGCTCCCAAAGGTGTGGAACAGAAGCGACGTGCCAATGTTCCCTCAACCCTTGAAATAGGCAATGCGGTCCTGACAGACCAATGTGGATATTTGGCTACGCCTTGAAGTACGCGATCTGCGTCGTGGTCGCGAGCAGCCGGCCGGCAGGCGACCACAATTCGCCGTGCTGGTCGCCGTAGCTCTTGTGGAAGGTCTTGGCGTCGGCTGTGGCGAGCACGCGGGTGGTATCCTCCGCATCCAGGTCGGCCGCGTCGGCGTGGAAATAGGTCGTCAGCGATACGGTGCCGAACGGCACCAGCTCGTGCCTTGCGTGGAAGACGCGGCCGAAGAACGCGTCCGACATCGACATCAGCGACAGCGCATCGAGCTTGCGCGGCACACGGTCGGCGATCCAGAGCTTTGAGTAAGGGCTCGACGGCTGCTTCGCGCCGCCGCCGGCGAACTTCGGCTCGCCCTCGGCGAAGCGGAAATCGTACTGGTTGGCCCAGGTCATCTTGAGCTTCGGAAAGGAGCGCAGCTCGTCGAACGGCACCGAAGTCGGATCGTAGCCATGTCGTTCTGTGAGCCAAGGAGTTGCCAGACATATTTGTCTTCCTAAGACCGCTTGGCCTCCGACTTCTCGCCGCCGCCCTGCGTCATCTCGACCGACCAGTGCTGGCTCGAGCGGTTGGCCTTGACCAGGCGGACATCGAGATCGAACGCGCCCTCGGCGACCGGCGCGCAGTAGTTGACCGTCAGCGCCAGCGGATCGCCCGCGCGCTGCGGATGCTGCATCAGCGCGCGCAGGATGGTCGCGGCCGTGCAGCCGCCGAACGGGCCGACGAACGCCCAGTAATCGGGACTGGTCCGTCCCTGCCAGCGGCTGTCGCCGGCGGTCACGGCAGTGGCTTCATCGAAAAGGTGCGGGGTCTTGGTGAGCATGCAGATCTTTCAATATCGACAGGCGCTTCCGTATCGCCATACGCAATGACGAGCAATGACGTTCGTCATGCAATATCGCGAGCAATTGCGCTGATTTCAATGACGTCGGGCGTAATCGATTTCCGCGTCCCGGGATTATCCCTTCGCCTCGCGCTGGGCGCCGAGCTGCGGCGAGGCGCCCGGATGCACCGGCACGTGCCAGATGTCCTCGGCATATTCGCGGATGGTGCGGTCGGAGGAGAACCAGGCCATGCGCGCGACGTTGAGGATCGAGGCGCGGGTCCAGGCGGAAGGCACGCGCCAGCGCGCGTCGATGCCGCGCTGCGCGTCGTAGTAGGAATCGAAATCGGCGGAGACCATGTAGTGGTCGAGGTAGCGCAGCGCGTGCCCGATCGAGGCGAAGCGTGCGGGATCGCCGGGCGAGAACTCGCCGCTCTCGATGGCGCGGATCGCGCGCTCGAGCCGCGGCGATTTGCGGATCGCGTCGCTGGCGTCCAATCCCTGCTTGCGGCGGACCATGACGTCGCCGGCCTCGAGGCCGAAGATCGCGATGTTCTCCTCGCCGACATTGTCGCGGATCTCGATATTGGCGCCGTCGAGCGTGCCGATCGTCAGTGCGCCGTTCAGCGCGAGCTTCATGTTGCCGGTGCCGGACGCCTCCATGCCGGCGGTCGAGATCTGCTCGGAGAGATCGGCGGCCGGAATGATCACCTCGGCGAGGCTGACATTGTAGTCGGCGAGAAAGGCGACCTTCAGCCTGCCGCCGAGCGAAGCGTCGTTGTTGACGACCTCGGCGACGTCGTTGATCAGCTTGATGATCAGCTTGGCGTAGCGGTAGCTCGCCGCCGCCTTGCCGGCGAAGATTTTCACGCGCGGCACCCAGTCGCGCCGCGGATCGTCCTTCATCGCGTGATACAGCGCGATCGTCTCCAGGATGTTGAGCAGCTGCCGCTTGTATTCGTGGATGCGCTTGATCTGCACGTCGAACAGCGCCGAGGGATCGACCTGGATGCCGTTGCGCTCGCGGATCAGCCGCGCCAGCGCCAGCTTGTTGTGATGCTTGACGTCGCGGAAGCGCTTCTGGAATTCCAGGTCGCTCGAATGGGTCTCGAGCCGCTCGAGCAGCGAGAAGTCGTCGAGCACGGCCTCGCCGCAGGTTTCGCGCAGCAGCGCGGTCAGCCGCGGGTTGGCCAGCATCAGCCAGCGGCGGAAGGTGATGCCGTTGGTCTTGTTGGTGATGCGCGACGGATAGAGATGGTGGAGGTCGTGGAACACGGTCTCCTTCATCAGGTCGGAATGCATCGCGGAGACGCCGTTGATGCGGTGCGAGCCGACGAAGGCGAGCTGGCCCATCCGCACGCGGCGGCCGCTGCGCTCGTCGATCAGCGAGACCGAGGCGCGATATTCGATGTCGCCGGGGAAGCGTTCCTCGGCGAGCGCGAGATGGGCCACATTGATGCGGTAGATGATCTCGAGATGCCGCGGCAGCAGCCGCTCGAACAATTCGACCGGCCAGGTCTCGAGCGCCTCCGGCAGCAGCGTGTGGTTGGTGTAGGACAGCGTCGCGACCGTGATCTTCCAGGCCTCGTCCCAGCGGAAATTGTGCAGGTCGACCAGGATGCGCATCAGCTCGGTGACCGCAAGGCTCGGATGGGTGTCGTTGAGCTGCACCGCCGCCTTCTGCGCGAGGTTGCGCAGGCCGCCGTCGGAGGCGAGATGCCGCTTCACGAGATCCTGCAACGAGGCCGAGACGAAGAAATATTCCTGGCGCAGCCGGAGCTCGCGGCCCGCCGCGCTCTCGTCGTTCGGATACAGGAATTTGCAGATCGCTTCCGCGCGGGCCTGCTCGGCGCTGGCCGAGACGTAGTCGCCGGTGTTGAAGACGTCGAGCTCGAGCGGGTCGGGCGCATGCGCCGACCACAGGCGGAGCGCGTTGACGTGCTGGCCGCGCCAGCCGACGATCGGCGTGTCGTAGGCCATGGCCTCGACGGTTTCCGCCGGGTGCCAGGTGGCGCGGTCGCGGCCGCGATCGTCGACATGCTCGACATGGCCGCCGAAGTGAACGTTGTACACCACCTCCGGCCGCTGGAATTCCCAAGGATTGCCGAAGGCGAGCCACTCGTCGGGATATTCCTGCTGCCAGCCATGGTTCATGATCTGGCGGAACAGCCCGAAATCGTAGCGGATGCCGTAGCCGGTCGCGGGGATCGCCAGCGTCGCCATGCTCTCCATGAAGCAGGCCGCAAGCCGGCCGAGGCCGCCATTGCCGAGCGCCGCATCCGGCTCGCATTTGCGCAGGTCCGAGAGATCGACGCCGAGGTCGCCGAGCGCCGCCTCGAACAGCGGCAGTAGTCCCATATTGTTGAGTGCGTCGGTGAACAGGCGCCCGATCAGGAACTCGAGCGAGAGATAATAGACGCGCTTGGCGCCGGCGTCGTAGCTCTGCTTCTCGGCCGTCAGCCAGTGGTGCACGATGCGGTCGCGCAACGTCAGCGCCGCGGCCTTGTACCAGTCGCGTCTGGTCGCAACGGTGGCGTCCTTGCCGATCGCAAGCCGGAGCTTGGCCAGGATCGCGCTCTTGATCTCGGTCAGCGCCAGCTCGTCGATCGGCTGGTTCAATGCCGGGTAGTTTGTCTGTTCCTGCAACGCGCCCAATCCCTGCCGTTCAAACCGGAACATGATGCGATGATGCGCATCATGTCCTCATCTCATTGGTGGAGCATGGTTCCCCCGGAAATCCCGGTTCCGCGGCCTTCCGATCACGCTCCGGCGCAATGATACCCGCGTTGCTTGGCAATCGAAACCGTCAGGGACGATGCCATACACAGCGCTGCCGTGATTTTATGCAAGGACCGGGCCGCTTCGGGAACCTTCCGGAGCAGCCGTCATGGGTGCTACGATGGCGTTGCAGAAGCCGGCATTTCGCGACAATTGACCGGAGGATGCGTGATGAGACTCTTGATCGAGATCGCGGCCGCGGCGTTGCTCGTGGTGTGCATCACGGCGACCAGCGCAGCCGATGCAGCGGGCAGACCGGGCCGCAGAGCCGACGGCCTAAGTTGCGGCTTCAGCGTGGCGCAGAACGCATCGCCCGCCGCGCGCTGCGCCGCCATCAAGCGGCAATGCGGCGGCAAGTTCTACGCAAACGCCTGCGGCGACAAGCTGCTTTCGGCGGCGAACTAAGCGGCCGCGCAACGCGCTTTCACGCGCAATCCGAAACACCGTGGTGATACGGATTTTCAAGGCTTAACGGAGCCTTTACAAACACAGCTGTCGCTCGTGGGGCGGGCACATTTTTCAGCTCCGACGCATTTCATTCCGAAGCCATTTTCAACGGGCCGCTGACCTGGTCAGCGGCCCGAATTGCTTTTGGGGGCGCTGTGTCAGCTTTTTCATGAGGCGAGGGCAGTCACCGCAATTCGTCGCCCCGGCGAAGGCCGGGGCCCATAACCACAGCCGTCAGAGAAGATGGGACAGGTCGCCCCACTCCGGATTGTCTTTCTCGATCAGGCGAATCTTCCAGTCGCGGCGCCATTCCTTCAGCGCTTTTTCCCGTGCGATCGCTTCCTGCGGTGTGGCGTAGACCTCCACGTAAACCAGTCGCGTGACGCCGTATTTCTTGACGAACTGTGAGCCGTGTCCAGAGCGGTGAAGCGTAAGCCGATTGCAAAGATCGTTGCTGACGCCGACGTAGAGTGTCCCATGGCGGCGGCTCGCGAGAATGTAGACGTAATAGACTGCGGCATTCATTTCGGGGCACCGATCACGTGAGATGTCCGATAGCGGTGGTATGGGCCCCGGCCTTCGCCGGGGCGACGTCTACTGATAGCATCAGAACGAATTAAGAACACTTTAGCAAGTCTTTGATATATCATTGTGATTCGGCACCTGTGCCGACACAATATCTATGGTCTTTCAGTCTCTGCGAGGACTACATGTCCACCATCGCCTTCGATCAATTCGCTCTGACCCGGATTGCCGATTTCGCGCGGTCGCTATCGCGGCTGCACCAGGCCTCGCGGCGCCAGCCGATCGATGACGACCAGCTCGATCGCGAGTTCAACGCGGTCTGCATGTCGATCTGGGGCTACACCACGGATGATTTCAGCGACGGGCTGTTCTCGGACGAGGACCACGCCTGGCTCGATTCGCTCGATGAAGCGCATGCGCGGATTTTCGCCGGCGAGCAGGGTTACGATCTCGTCGACGATCACGGCATGCTGACGGACTGGTGGGGCTATTGCTGGATGATCCTCGCCGAGAAGCGCGGCATCCTCAATCCGGAGAACCGCGCGGCCGCGCGGGCCGCGATCGAGGAGAAATACATGGCCGCGCCGAACGTGATCGGCGTGATCGTGGCGCGGTAGCAATTTGTAACAGCGTCATTCCGGGGCGCCTCGAAGAGGCGAACCCGGAATCTCGAGATTCCCCGATGCGCAATTGCGCATCTGAGGTCTGGTGCTTACGCACCATCCCGGAATGACGGCCTTACGCCCGTCAGTTCGCTTCGGCCCGCTTGGCGGGCTTTGCGGCGTTGCCCTTCGGCGCACCAGACGACGGCGCAGGTGGCGCGACATCGCGGCCGGTTTCAGGCAGCGGCGCGTCGCCCGCGATCTCGGCGCTGACGGGGGCAACCTTCATTTCGCCGAGCCGCGCGCGGACCGCCGTGGTCAATCCGGGATAGGAGGCGACCGGCGTGAAGTCGAAGGACTGCTCGTTGCCGACGCGGATGCCGGTGTAGGCGACGAGGCCGTCGGTGGTCGCGATCACGTCGCCGGCACGCAGCGAGGCATCGAGCGCGAGGTCGACCGGCGCAAGCCCCGCCGGGTCACGGCCGTTGCAGGTGCAGTCGGCGCGCAGCGCCTTGCGATAGGCGAAGGCGTTCTCGCTGTCGGCGTAGCGTTCGCCGGCGGTCGATGCGGCGCTGTCGATATGGCTGCCGTAATAGACCTTGGTCGCGCTCGCCGGACAGAACGCCTGGCAAAGCTGCGCCGGCGTGGCGTTGCCGCGCATCGTCAGCGGAAAATATTTGCCGTCGCAGCTGCGCACGCAATATGCCGGTCCGGAACCGGCCACGCGCGGCGCCGAGATGGGGGCGGACGGTTGCCGCTCAGCCTGCTGGTTGAGGCCGAACGGGTCGGCGAAGAAACTGGCTTGCGGCGGTGCCTGCCGGCTCTGCTGCTTCTGGGAACCGCCGAAGAAGAAGTCGAGCAGCCCTTCGGCTGACACAGGCGCGGGCACCACCAGGATGGAACCCGCAACGGCTGCGGCGGCAAGCATCACGCGGCGCCGCATGCGCCGATCACTCAACTCTGTACGCAACGCCAACTCCACCCGACGCGCCACGCCGCGGCGACAAGCTGCCCCGGCGGAATCACCTTAAGGCGGGATGGTAAACGAGCGATTGATTGAGGGTGACGGCGTCACATGAAACGCGCACCGCGCGGACTGCCTTTCACCTCGCCCCGCTTGCGGCGGGCTATCGCATATGGGGTTTGAGGTGCAACGGCATCGGTACTGCGCTCCCTCCCCCGCAAGCGAGAGGCGAAGCGAGCTCGCGGATCGATCCAGTACAGGTCTCTCAACAGATGTAAGCGGGGAGAGAGCCCCAACCCTCTAAGAGCGAGCTTCGCTCGTCTCGCCCCCGCAAGAGCGAGGCGAGGGAGAAGAGAGACCGTCAGTCCTTCAGGAACTCGCCCGCCTTGTACAGCGCGCGGAACGCCAAGCCGGCTTCGGCAAACGTCTCGGTCGCGCCTTCCTCGCGATCGACCATGGTGAAGACAAGCGCGATCTCACCGCCGGCCTCGCGCACGGCTTCCACCGCCTTCAGCGCCGAGCCGCCTGTCGTGGTGACGTCCTCGACGATGACGATGCGCTTGCCCGCAAGGCTCTCGCCCTTCGCAAGCCCTTCGACGGAAAGCTTCGCGCCATGCTCCTTCGGCTTCTTGCGCACGAAGAACGCCGCGATCGGGTGTCCCTTCAGCCAGGACAGCTGCGCGATCGCACCGGCGAGCGGCACCGCGCCCATCTCGAGCCCGCCGACGAAGTCGAGCTTGTCGTCCTTCAGCGCTTCGTAGGTGAGCTCGGCGAGCAGCGCCGCGCCCTCGGGATCGAGCATCGTCGGCTTCAGGTTGAAATAGAAGTCGCTCTTGCGGCCCGACGCCAGCGTGATCTCGCCGCGGCCGAACGAACGCTTGCGGATGATCTCGGCGAGGCGGGCGCGGGAGGCTGATTTGGACAAAGACTTTTTCCCTTGAGGGTTTGAGGCGGGCGGCAATCTATCCACGCTTACCGGCACATTCCAGCGTGGAAATTCCGCCGTCAACAGTGCCCAAGCCGCGATTTCCGCGGGCGTGCTTTCCGGAAAGCGCGGTTGTGCGGCCGTTCCGTTCCCCGTAAGCAGGCGCCAAACACTCGGCCAAACACTTGCCCAAACACTTGCACGGGAAGCGGAAATGACCATCGAGCTGCACACCTGGAACACCCCCAACGGCCGCAAGATCTCGGTCGCGCTGGAGGAAATGGGCCTGCCCTACAAGGTGATCCCGGTGAACATCGGCAAGGGCGAGCAGATGGCGCCCGCCTTCCTTGCGATCAGCCCGAACAACAAGATCCCGGCGATCGTCGATCCGGATGGGCCCGGCGGCAAGCCGGTCAGCATTTTCGAGTCCGGCGCGATCCTGCTCTATCTCGGCGAGAAGACCGGCAAGTTCCTGCCGAAGCCGCTGGCGGAACGGATTCCGGTCTATGAGTGGCTGATGTGGCAGATGGGCGGCTTCGGCCCGATGCCGGGCCAGGTGCACCATTTCATCGCGCTGGAGAACGAGCAGGACCGCGCCTACGGCCTGGAGCGCTACATGGCCGAGACGCGGCGACTCTACGGTGTGCTGGATCGCCGGCTTGATGGGCGCGAATTCGTCGCCGGCGATCTCTCGGTCGCCGATTTCGCCATCCTCGGCTGGGCCTGGCGCCATCCGCGCCACAAGGTCGACCTGGCCGACTTCCCCAACGTCAAGCGCTGGTACGAGACGCTGATGGCCCGCCCGGCGACGAAGCGGGGGATGGAGGCGAAGCTGGATTGAGGGTTGCTGAACCGTAGGATGGGTAGAGCGCAGCGAAACCCATCACTTCGAATCCGCGGTGGTCAGGATGGGTTTCGCTGCGCTCTACCCATCCTACGCGCTTACTTCCCTTCTCCCCTTGTGGGAGAAGGTGGCGCGAAGCGCCGGATGAGGGGTTGTCCCCGCAGACGAACTCGTGGAAACAACCCCTCACCCGGCTTCGATGCGAAGCATCGAAGCCACCCTCTCCCACAAGGGGAGAGGGTACTCGCTAGGCCCGCCGCGCCTCGAGCGCCATCTTCATCGCCAGCCCTGCGAGCACGGTGCCCATCAGCCAGCGCTGCACCAAAAGCCAGGTCGGGCGGGTGCCGAGGAACACCGCGATCGAACCGGCGGCGAGGGCGATCATCGCGTTGACGCTGACGCTGATCACGATCTGGATCGAGCCGAGCGCGAGCGACTGCGTCAGCACGCTGCCGCCGGCGGGGTCGATGAACTGCGGCAGCAGCGCCAGATAAAGCATCGCGATCTTCGGGTTCAGCAGATTGGTGACGAAGCCCATCGCGAACAATTTGCGCGGGCCGTCGACCTTCAGCGCCTTGACCTGGAACGGCGAGCGGCCGCCGGGCCTCACGGCCTGCCATGCCAGCCAGAGCAGATAGCCCGCGCCGGCAAAGCGCAGCGCGTCATAGGCGTAGGGAATCGCAAACAGCAATGCGGTGATGCCGAACGCCGCGCACAGCATGTAGAACACGAAGCCGAGCGCCACGCCGCCGAGCGAGACGATGCCGGCCGCCGGCCCTTGCGTGATCGAGCGCGAGATCAGATAGATCATGTTCGGCCCCGGCGTCAGCACCATGCCGAGGCAGATGAGCGCAAAGCCGAGCAAAGCGGATGTGTGGGGCATGACGGGTCTCGCGAGGGATGCGCACACTTCTAGCGTGTCGTCCGCGGCGCGGCCATGCTGGAATTGCTCTCGGAGCAATGTGGCGGCGAAGGCGGTGCGAGAGTTTGGGCCGGAACGGTTGATCGCACATGGCGAGTAAGGTGAGCACATCGGTCAGGCTCCCTCTCCCCTTGCGGGAGAGGGTGGGGAGAGGGGTAGTCCCGGGCGAGATGATCAATGGACGCGCGGCTCGTGCAATATCGAACCGCGCGTCATCGACGGTCCCGTTGAGAGCACGTCGTGTGATACCCCTCTCCCCACCCTCCCCCGCAAGGGGGGAGGGAGCCCGACTGCCGGTGCTCACCTTACTTGGAGCGGAGCCGCGCACGCGGCGATAGCGTTGCGTCACCCATGAGCCTCGCTTTTGAGACTCTAATGCGCCTCGTCCCAATTGTTCGCGGCGCGGGCATCGACCTGCAGCGGCAGCGACAGGAGCACCGCCGGGAACGGCGCATCCTGCATCACCTTCTGCACCACCGGCAGCGTCGCCGCGACCTCATCGTCCGGCACCTCGAAGATCAGTTCGTCATGCACCTGCAAAAGCATCTGCGCCGAGAGCTTCTTCTCGGTGAGCGCGTCCTCGACGCGGATCATGGCGCGGCGGATGATGTCGGCCGCGGTGCCCTGCAGGCGCGCATTGATCGCGGCGCGTTCGTTGAAGGCGCGCACCGAGGCGTTGGAGGCCTTGATGTCGGGGTAGTAGCACTTGCGCCCGAACAGCGTCGTCACATAGCCGTTGCGGCGGCAGAAATCCTTGGTCTCGTCCATATAGGCGCGGATGCCCGGGAAGCGCTCGAAGTATTTCTTGATGTAGGCCGAGGCCTCCTCGCGGGCGATGCCGAGTTGGTTGGCGAGGCCGAATGCCGAGATGCCGTAGATGATGCCGAAGTTGATCGCCTTGGCGCGGCGGCGCACCTCGCTCGGCATGTCCTTGATCGGCACGCCGAACATTTCGGATGCGGTCATGGCGTGAATGTCGAGCCCGTCGCGGAATGCCTGGCGCAGCACCGGCACGTCGGCGATCTCGGCGAGCAGCCGCAACTCGATCTGTGAGTAGTCGGCCGACACCAGCTTGTGGCCGGGCGTTGCGATGAAGGCGCGGCGGATCTTGCGGCCGTCCTCGGTACGAACCGGGATGTTCTGCAGGTTCGGCTCGTTCGACGACAGCCGGCCCGTGGTGGTCGCGGCCAGCGCGTAGGTGGTGTGGACGCGGTGGGTCTGCGGATTGACGTAGGTCGGCAGCGCGTCGGTGTAGGTCGATTTCAGCTTCGAGACCTGGCGCCACTCCAGGATCTTCTTCGGGAATTCGTGGCCTTGCTCGGCGAGCTCGTCGAGCACCTGCGCGGTGGTCGACCACGCGCCGGTCTTGGTCTTGCTGCCGCCGGGCAATCCCATCTTGCCGAAGATGATGTCGCCGATCTGCTTCGGGCTGCCGACATTGACCGGCTCGCCGGCGATCTCCTGGATCTCGGCCTCGACGCGCGCCGCGGTCTGGGCGAAATCGCCCGACAGCCGCGACAGCACCTGGCGGTCGATCGAGATGCCGCGCCGCTCCATCCGCGCCAGCACCGAGACCAGCGGCCGTTCCAGCGTCTCGTACACCGTCGCCATCCGCTCGGCGACGAGACGCGGCTTCAGCACGCGCCACAGCCGCAGGATCACGTCGGCGCTTTCGGCCGCATATTCGCTGGCCTTGTCGATCGTGACCTGATCGAAGGTCAGCTTGCCCTTGCCGCTGCCGACGAGGCCGCCGTAATTGACGACGGCGTGGCCGAACCAGCGCTCGGCGAGCGCCTCCAGCGCATGCGAGCCGCGGCCCGCATCGAGCGCGTAGCTCATCAGCTGCGCATCGTCGATGTTGCGCAGCGTGATTCCGTGCTGCGCCAGCATCACCGAGGTGAACTTGACGTCGAAGCCGACCTTCTGGATGCCGACGGACTCCAGCAGCGGCCTGAGCGCTTCCAGCGCCTCGGCCGTCTTGATCTGGCCGGGTGCGAGTCCGGCGTCGAACAGGCCCGCGCCACCGCCGGCCTGCCTGTGGCTGAGCGGGACGTAACACGCATCGTTTGGCGCCAGCGCCAGTGCAAGGCCCGAGAGCTCGCCCTGCATCGGGTCGATCGATTCCGACATCGCCTCGATCGCGACATAGCCGGTGTCGGGCACGCGGGCGATGAAGGCGCTGAGCTGATCGAGACTGCCGATCGCCTGATACGCCTTGCGGTCGAAGCCAATTTTCCGGATCGCCTCGCCACGGGCCTCGGCCAGCGTCGCCGGCGTGCCCTTGCGGCTCGAATTCTTGTCGTCACGCGCGCCGGTCGGCTTGGCTTTCGGAAGCGGTGCCGCAGATGTCGGGGCGTCTCCTGGCGCCGGCGTCACATCCGACGGCGGCAATGGCGAGAACACGCTCGCGCCGCTCTTGTTGCCGGGATCGGCGTCGACATTGGCCGGGTCGATCTGCGCGTAGTCGGCGACGCGGCGGGTGAGGGTGGTGAACTCCATCGCCTTGAGGAAGGCGATCAGCCGGCGCGAGTCGGGGTCGTTCACGGCGAGGTCGTCGAGCGGCACTTCGAGCTCGACCTTGTCGTCGAGCAGCACGAGCTGGCGCGAGATGCGCGCCTTCTCGGCGTTCTCCAGCAGCGCCTCGCGCCGCTTCGGCTGCTTGATCTCGCCGGCGCGGAACAGCAGCTGATCGAGATCGCCATATTCGATGATCAGCTGCGCGGCGGTCTTGATGCCGATGCCTGGCACGCCGGGCACGTTGTCGGTGGAGTCGCCGGCCAGCGCCTGCACCTCGACCACCTTCTCCGGCGGCACGCCGAACTTCTCGATCACCTCGTCGCGGCCGATGCGGCGATCCTTCATCGTGTCGTACATCACGACCTTGTCGTTGACGAGTTGCATCAGATCCTTGTCCGATGACACGATCGTCGTGGTCGCGCCGCGCTCGCTGGCGAGCCGCGCATAGGTCGCGATCAGATCGTCGGCCTCGAAGCCGACCTGCTCGAGGCAGGGCAGTTCGAAGGCGCGCACCGCCTCGCGGATCAGCGCGAATTGCGGGATCAAATCGTCGGGCGCCGGCGGCCGGTGCGCCTTGTAGTCGGGGTAGAGCTTGTTGCGGAACGTGATCTCCGACTTGTCGAACACGATCGCCAGATGCGTCGGCCGGTTGTCCTCGGGCATGTCGCGGAGCAGCTTCCACAGCATGTTGCAGAAGCCGAGCACGGCGTTGACCTGCAGCCCGTCGGATTTGCGGTTCAGCGGCGGCAGCGCGTGGTAGGCGCGGAAGATGTAGGACGAGCCGTCGACCAGGAAGACATGGTCGCCCTTCGCCGTGGCCTTGGCGGCGACGGGCTTGGGGTCGGTCTTCGATGCGGGCTTGGCGGGGGCTTTGGAGGCTGTTTTCGGCATGGCCGAAACTTAGGGATTTTTGCGCGGATTGACAGCCTTTGTGTCGCTGAATCCGCCGGTGCCACACAACGATTTGTCGTCCTGGCGAAAGCCAGGACCCATTACCCCAAATGATCGTTGTTTGAGCCCGCTGTGGGTCCAGCCTACCCAACCCTGGCAGTCGTGGTTATGGGTCCTGGCTTTCGCCAGGACGACATTGAGAGGCGGGACAGCTTTCGCAGCGCTACGCCTTGTCCCCGGTCGGCGAGAACAGGTAGCCGCCGCCGCGGATGGTGCGGATCACCGACGGCTTGGTCGGGTCGAATTCGATCTTGCGGCGGATGCGCATGATGCGGAGGTCGACGGCGCGGTCGAAGGCTTCCGCGTCGCGCGCATTGGCAAGTTCCAGGAGCCGCTCGCGCGACAAGACCCGCTTCGGGTTGGCCGCGAACACCTTCAGGAGGCCGAATTCGGAGGCCGTCAGCGGATGCTCATTGCCCTCGTCGTCGCGCAGGGCCTGGGCCTCGAGATCGAGCCATTTGGTGCCGAACCGCACCAGTTGCTCTTTTTCGGCCTTCGCGCTTGCCGGTTCCGGCGCCGGCGCTTTCGCCGGCCCGCTCCGCCGCAGCACCGAGCGGATGCGCGCCATCAGCTCGCGCAATTCGCAGGGCTTTGCCACGTAGTCGTCGGCGCCGAGCTCCAGCCCGACCACCCGGTCGATCGGGCTGGCAGTAGCTGTCAGCATGATGACGGGGACGTTGATCTTGCTCTTGAGGTCGCGAATGATCGACAGCCCGTCTTCCTCGGGCATGTTGAGGTCGAGCACCACGAGATCGGGCGTGCAGCCCTCGATCTCCTTGCGCAGGCTCTTGCCGCCGTCGCACAGCGTCACGCCGAAGCCGTGCATCTTGAGGTAATCGCCGACCATTTCGCGGGCCGGTGCCTCATCGTCCACGATGAAGATATGCGGGTTCTGGCTCATGATGTCTCTGTCGCCGGCAGTGTAACCGTAAAGGTCGACCCCTGTCCGGGGCCCGGGCTCTGCGCGGTCACATGGCCGCCATGCATGTCGATGATGCGCTTGACGATGGAAAGGCCGAGGCCGGTCGAGCTTTCGCCCGCGGTCGGCTTGGCCGACAGCCGCTG
This sequence comes from Bradyrhizobium sp. Mp19, assembly GCF_029952935.1. NCBI lineage: Bacteria > Pseudomonadati > Pseudomonadota > Alphaproteobacteria > Hyphomicrobiales > Nitrobacteraceae > Bradyrhizobium > Bradyrhizobium sp. Mp19. The sequence continues at coordinate 61,404 of NZ_JASAUT010000026.1, forward strand.
GAACCGGCCGAACAGCCGGCCGAGATCCTCCGGGCTGAGGCCGGGACCCTGGTCGACGATGCGGATCACGGTGTCGTCGCCCTCATGGCTGACCGTGACCGTGATCTTGCCGCCGATCGGCGAGTACTTGATGGCGTTGCTGACGAGGTTGTCGATCGCCTCGCGGATCCGGTCGGCGTCGCACATCGTGACGAATTGCTGCGGCCCCGAGACCGAGATGCTCTGCTGCTTGTTGACGGCCGAGGGCAAATTGGCCTCGGTGACCTCGTTGACCAGGGCCGCGACGTCGACCGGTTCGCGGCGGATGGTGATGTCGAACGCATCGGCCATCGCATCCGAGATCAGATGGTCGACCATCGAGGTCAGCCGCTTGGTGGCGTCCCGGATGTGCTCGACCTGCGACGTGACGTTTTCCTTCGGCGAGCCGGCGCCGATCAGTTCGGTCAGCATCTCGGTGCGGCCGAGGATCACGCCGAGCGGGTTCTTCAGATCGTGGGCGACGGTGCCGAGGATCTCGTTCTTGAAGCCGTTGGCGCGCTGCAGCCGCAGCCATTGCGCCGAGAGCCGCCGGTTGGCCTGCATCAACGCGCGGGTGCGCTGCGCGACGCGGTCCTCGAGCTGGGTGTTGGCCTCGTGCAGCTGCTGGTAGAGGATCACATTGTCGAACGCGATCGACAGCCGGCTCGAGAAGATCTCGACCAGCGCACGGTCGGTGTCGGAGAGCTGGCGCTCGGCTTGCAGCAGCACCACGACCTCGCGGCCGCTGCCGGTGCGCGAATAGAGCACGCTGCGGTGGTCGGCGAACTCGTTCTTGCGGCGCTGGAATGCTTCCTCCACCATGTGCCGCAGGTCCGGATCGAGCGCCTTCGACGAGGTGGTGCCGATGAAGCGGCTGTAGCAGCCGGAGCAGGCCAGCACCGAGAAATCGGCCGCCGCCGAATTGCCGTCGTCGCGCAGCACCAGAATGCCGGCGCAGTCGACGTTGAGCAGCGAGGCGAGCTGGGTCAGCACGCCCTCGGCCAGCCGCTGCATCGACTTGAAGTCGTACAGCGTCGAGGCCGCGTCGATGATGATCTCGAGCCCGCGCCGTGTCTGCACCATGCGCTCGAGCTGCTGGTAGCTGCGCAGCGCGGCCGTCAGCGACGTGAACAGCTTGTCGGCGGTGAGCTCGGTCTTCGCCTTGTAGTCGTTGATGTCGTATTGCACGATGACGCGCCGTTCCGGCGCCTGGCCGGGCTGGCCGGTGCGCAGGATGATGCGCACGGTCTCGTTCTTGATCTCGTTGCGGATGAACTCGACGAGCTCGAGGCCGGCGACGTCGGTCTCCATGATGACGTCGAGCAGCACGGCTGCGATGTCGGGGTTGTCCCGCATCAGCGTGCGGCCTTCGGCCGCAGAGTAGGCGGAGAGGATCTCCAGCGTCGAACCGTTCAGGTTGTAATCGCTCAGCGCGAAGCGGGTGCCTTCATGGACGGCGTGATCGTCATCGATGACGGCGATCTTCCATTTGCGGGCCGACGAGTCCTCCGGGGGGCTCTCGGTATCGTCGATCAGTTGGAGGACATCGTCCTGTTCGGCCATTGACTGGTTCCGTCGGCTGCTGCGTCAGTGATCGTGGGCTCGCCCTTGGCAGCCCCCTTGGCGATCCTGGGCATGATAATGCGAAAAGTGGTGCCTTGTCCTACCCTTGACTCCAGCATCATGCGTCCACCGAGCTGCTGGGTGACGAGGTTATAGACGATGTGGAGGCCGAGGCCCGTACCACCTTCGTTGCGGCGCGTCGTAAAGAACGGGTCGAACGCCTGCCGCTGCACGTCCGGCGTCATGCCCGCCCCGTCGTCCGCGAAGATGATCTCGACATCGTCGGCGCCGCGCCCGCGCGCCGAGATGGTGATGGTGCCGGAGCGGCCATCGGCAAAGGCATGATTGACGGCGTTGAGGAAAAGATTGGTTAAGATCTGCCCATAGGCGCCGGGATAACCGTCGATCAAGAGCCCCTCGGGCACATCGACCGACAGCGCGATCGCGGCCTTCTTCAGCACCGGCCGCAGGCTCGCCACGATCTGGTCGGTGGATTCGCTCAAGGCAAACTGGCGGCGCTCGGCATGCGAGCGATCGACGGCGACCTGCTTGAACGACTGGATCAGCTCGCCGGCGCGCGTCAGGTTCGCGACCAGTTGCTGCGATGCGTCACGCGAGGCGCGCACGAACTCGTCGAGCTTGGAGCGGCGCAGCGGCTCGGTCTTCAGGTCGTTCTCGAACATCTCGCTGCGGCGGGCGAAGCTCGAGGCCACCGTCAGGCTGATGCCGATCGGATTGTTGACCTCGTGGGCGACGCCGGCAACGAGGCCGCCGAGCGCGGCGAGGCGTTCGGCATCGATCAGGTTCTGCTGCGCGGTATTGAGCTCGAGCAGCGCGCTTTCGGCCTCCTCCTTGGCGGTGCGCAGCTCGTCCTCGGTCTTGCGCTTGGCGATCGCGTTCTCGCGGAACACTTCGACCGCACGCGCCATGGCGCCGACTTCGTCCTTGGCCGAGGTGCCCTGCACCGGCCGGTCGAGGTCTCCCGAGGTTATGGTGCGCATCGCGGCCATGATCTGCGCCAGCGGCAGCCGGATCGATAGCGCGATCATGACGCCGGCCGACATGATGACGCCGAGGAAGATCACGGCAATCGACAGCACCCGGCGCGAGATCGAGGTCAGCGTCTTGTCGAACGTCTCCTGCGCCTTCTGCTCGCGCTGGCGCATCTTCACCGAGAGATCGTCGATCGCGCCGATCGCATCCGCCTGGCTGGCGTCGATCGAATTGCGCAGCAAATCGGTGCGGTTGCTGAGCTGCTCGCTGAGCTTGCCGAGCCCGTCGCGCAGCTCGGCGGTCTTGACCTTGAGCCGCGCCAGCGCCATCCGCTGCAGATCGTTTTCGGCCAGATCGGTCATGACGGGAATCGTCCGCTCGATCGTATCGATGTTGCGGCGGGCTTCCTCGGCCGACGAGGAGGCAAGCGAGAGGTAGTAGGCGTTGGCGGCGACCAGCAGTGAGGTGAAGGCTTCGCGCGACTTGCCGAGCGCGGGCCAGATCAGTGCATCGCGATGGCCGGTCGCGCCCTCGATGATCGAATAGAGCCCGGCCATGTCCTTGGTCGGCGACAGCACCTGCTCATCATAGGTCTTGGCGATCCTGGTCTGCACGGTGCGCAGTTCGCCGAAGCCGTCGAGGAAGCGGCTGGTGACGCGCTCCAGCTGCTCGACCGAGCCTGACAGCATCGGGTCGGTCGAGGCCCGGTTGGTCAGCGTGCCGAGCACGGCCTCGCGGAGCAGCAGGATTTCGGCGAACAGGTCCGGGCTCGGCTGGTTGATGTAGCGATGGATCAGGTTCTGCAGGCGGCTGGTCTCGCTTTCGAGCTTGGCCAGGATCTTGTCGGATTCCCGCACCTGGCGGACGTCCTCCCAGGCCGAGCCGAGCACCTTCGCGCCGTTCCAGATCAGCACCGCCAGCACGATCACCACCGCGGAGTTGAGCAGGGCGATCGAAAGGATGCGCCAGCGGATCGGCACCGCGCGCAGCAGCTGGACGATGCGGAAACGGCCCTGCGGCCCGAAGGCCGCCCGCCGTCGCATCGTCCCGTCCTGCTTTGATGCGTCCAAGATCCGGTTACTCCATGTTGCGGATGCGTTCGATCAGCGCCGATATCGCGGGATCGCGCTCGGCTCTGGCGTAGATGCCGGCCATTGCAGCTTCGAACGGCTTGCGGTCGATATCGGCCACGATCTCGACGCCCGCCAGCTCCGCTTGCTTGCGCGAGCGCTCCTCGAGCTCCCGCCACCTCTCGCGCATGTAGACGCTGGAGCGCTGCGCAGCCTCGCGGAAGATCGCCTGCTCGTCCGGCGAGAGGCTGGCCCATGCCTTTTGCGACATCAGCAGCACGTCCGGACTGAAGGTGTGTTGGGTCAACGTGTAGTAGCGGGCATGTTTGTAGTGACCGGTGGTGACGAAGGACGCCCAGTTGTTCTCGGCGCCGTCGATCAGCCCGGTGGCGAATCCGGTCAATACCTGGCCGTAGGGCATCTGGACCGGCTGGGCGCCGAGCGCGCGCATCACGTCCGACATCCGTTCGGATTGCTGCACGCGCAACCGCAGTCCCTTGACGTCGTCGAGCGAATGGACCGGGTGGACGCTGTTATAGATCGAGCGGGCGCCGGAATCGTAGAAGGCCAGTCCGACGAAGCCGTGAGCCCCGAGACTGTTCAGGATCTCGCTGCCGATCGGTCCATCCAGCACGTTCTGCAGGTGTTCGGGCGATCGAAACAGGAACGGCATTGCCAGCACGTTGACCGACGGCACCATTGTCCCGATCAGCGCGACATTGGTCCGGTTCATGTCGATGGCGCCGGCCCGGGTCTGCTCCAGCGTCTCCTTTTCCTCACCGAGCTGGCGGGAATGGAAGACCACGATGCGGTGCCGGCCGGCGGTGCGTTCAGCGATCAGGCGGTCCATGTAATTCAGCGCCTGGACGGTCGGATAGTCCTCATTCTGGGTATCGGCGGTACGGAATTCGCGCGCAAAAGCGCTCGCCGGGACCGCTGCCCATGACAGCGCGACGGCAAGCATCGTTATCCGCGAAAGGCCGGCGCGGCGGTACACAGGCTACAATTCCCCTTGTGATTTGTGTCCAGGGCGGGAAGAAAAGGTTCAACGCATTTTTAGCAGAATGGCGCCGGTTCGCCATCGGCCAAACGTTAAATCCGCGGTGCAACCTGTGGTGTCGGTTGAATCTGTGGTTGTAGCGCCTTATGAGGGCGTGTTGGCATCCGGGAACGGCTCGTCGTGAAGTTCGCTTTGAAGCTCGCCTTGAAGCTTTTGCACCTCGTCGTCGCGGCTCTTCTGCTTGTGTCGCCGGCGCGAGCGGCCACCGAGATCATGTGGTGGCACGCGATGTCGGGCGAGCTCGGCAAGCAGCTCGAGAAGCTTGCCGCCGATTTCAACGCCTCGCAATCCGACTACCGGATCGTGCCCGCCTACAAGGGCAACTATACCGAGACCGTCACCGCGGCGATCTTCGCCTTCCGCTCGCGCAGCCAGCCGGCGATCGTTCAGGTCAACGAGATCGCGACCGCAACCATGATGGCGGCCCGCGGCGCGATCTATCCGGTGTTCGAGCTGATGCGCGATCAATCCGAGGCATTCGCGCCGTCGGCCTATCTGCCCGCGGTGGCCGGCTACTATGCCGATGTCGACGGCAACATGTTGTCGTTCCCCTTCAATGCCTCGACGCCGATCCTCTACTACAACAAGGATATGTTCCGCTCCGCCGGGCTCGATCCGAGTGTGCCGCCGAGGACCTGGCCGGAGCTCGGCGTCGTGGCCAAGCGGCTGCGCGCGGCGGGCGCGATGTGCGGCGTGACCACGTCGTGGCCCTCCTGGATCAATGTCGAGAACTTCTCGGCCTTCCACAATCTGCCGATCGCAACCAAGGCCAACGGGTTTTCCGGGCTCGACGCCCAGCTGATCTTTAACAATCCGCTGGTGGTGCGCCACATCGCGCAGCTCGCGCAATGGCAGGCCGACAAGACCTTCGACTATAGCGGCCGCGGGCAGGCGGCCGAGCCGCGCTTCCAGAAAGGCGAGTGCGGCATCTTCATCGGCTCGTCGGGTACGCGCGCCGACATCAGGGCCAATTCCAAATTCGAGGTCGGCTACGGCATGATGCCGTACGAACCCGACGTGCAGGGCGCGCCGCAAAACTCGATCATCGGCGGCGCGACGCTGTGGGTGTTGCGCGACCGGCCGCGCGCCGAGTATGCCGGCGTGGCGAAGTTCTTCGCCTATCTGTCGCGGCCGGAGGTGCAGGCCGCCTGGCACCAGAACACGGGCTACCTGCCGATCACCCGCGCCGCATTCGATCTGACCCGTGCGCAGGGTTTCTACGATCGCAATCCCGGCGCCTCGATCTCGATCGAGGAGGTGACGCTGAAGCCGCCGACCGACAATTCGAAGGGCATCCGCCTCGGCTCGTTCGTCCTGATCCGCGACGTGATCGAGGAGGAGCTCGAGCAGGTGTTCGCCGGCAAGCGTTCGGCGCAGGCCGCGATGGACAACGCCGTCGAACGCGGCAACCGCCTGCTGCGCCAGTTCGAGCGCGCCAATCCGGATAGGTGAGGGGCATCCAGGCTGCTCAACTGTTTCTCCGTCATCCTGAGAGGATGTGAATGTATCGCTCGCAAGCGGCGCCACACACTCAGGGTCGTCCTGGCGAAAGCCAGGGACCCATTACCCCGGCTGCTCATCGTTGCGCGAGGCTAGGGCCGCGATCCCGCTTACAATCAAATTCGGTGGTAATGGGTCCTGGCTTTCGCCAGGACGACAGCGTTGAGAGGCCGCGCGCGAATGCATCTTCCTTCCCTCACCGACTACGACAGCTACCGCGCCTGGCGCAGCGACGCGTCGCGCTGGCTGCCGGTCGCGCGCGATATTGCCGATGGCCACGGGCTGTCGTGCGCCGCGCCGCACGTGTTCTCGACCGGTACCAACCTCGTCGTCGGGCTCGACGATGGCCTGATCCTCAAACTCTTCCCGCCGTTTCTGCGTCCGCAATTCGTGTCCGAGCGCGGCGCACTCGCGGTGTTGCGCGGACGGCTCGGCATTCCGATTCCCGACCTGGTCGCAGAGGGCGAGCGTGACGGCTGGCCCTATCTCGTCATCACGCACCTCGCCGGCACCGTCGGTTCGGAGGTGTGGCCGTCGCTGTCGGAAGCCGAGCGGGAGCGCGTGCTCGCCGAGATCGGGGCCGTGATTGCCGAGGTGCAGCGCGTGCCGCCCGGCAGCCTGCTCGCGCTCGAGCCGCGCTGGGAGGCCTTCATGCGCACCCAGATCGCGCAGTGCCGGACCCGGCACCAACGGCTCGGCCTGCCGGCGAAATTCCTCGCCTCGCTCGGCGATCTCCTGCGTGACGCCACTGAGTTGATCCCGATGACCGCGCCGCCGGTGATCCTGACCGGCGAATACATCCCGGAGAACTTTCTGCTCGGACGCCGGGCCGACGGCTGGCACGTCGCTGGCCTGTTCGACTTCGGCGACGTCCGGACGGGGTGGGGTGAGTACGACCTGCTCGGCCCCAGCGCTTTCATGGCCGCCGGGCATCCGCGCCGGGTGCGCAGCCTGTTCGATGGCTTTGGCATCCCGCGTGCCGAGGTGACGTTCACCCTGAAGCGGCGGCTGATGGCGCTCTTGATGCTGCACTCTGCCAGCGATCCGCTCCGGCACATCTGCATCGAGCGTTGGCCGGAGCGGGTCGATGACTTCGTGCAATTGCAGGAGCTGATCTGGCCGGATTAGCGCTCTTCAGCGCGCGGCTTCTCTCGCCGGTCACAAAGCGAGCAGGAGTCGTTTCCTGCTCATATATTGAGCATAGAGCCTGTCTTTGTATGCAATTGGCGATCTGAGAGTTTGCCAGACCGGGGTACCGGTCGACGTTTTCTCTCGCACCGGCAAGGCATTAGCAGGACATAAGATTTCGTTAAGGGTTGGCACAATCCTTGCGATCTGAGTTCCAAGGCCGTTCCCAAGGGCGTTGGAGCATCACATGAAGCGTCGCGATTTCCTCAAATCGGTGTCCGGGTTGGCAGCGGGCGCCCTGGCGCCGACCGCGCCCGCGATCTGGTCGCCGGCAAAGGCCGATGCGCGCTCCGAGACGCTGCTCATCGTCTCCGAAGGCGGTCCCAACAATCTCGATATCCATGGCGTCGGCACCAACGTGCCGGGCTACGAGGTGTCGTGGAATTGCTACGACCGCCTGATCAGCCACGAGATGAAGAGCGGTCCGGGCGGCGTGCCCTATTACGACCGCGACAAGTTCAAGGGTGAGCTCGCCGAGGACATCACCATCGGCGACATGTCGGTCACCTTCAAGCTGCGCAAGAACGCCAAATTCCACGACGGCACGCCTGTCACGGCGAAGGACGTCAAATGGTCGCTCGACCGTGCCGTCTCTGTCGGCGGCTTCCCGACCTTCCAGATGAGCGCGGGCTCGCTGACCAAGCCCGAGCAGTTCGTGATCGTCGACGACACCACGGTGCGCGTCGACTTCCTGAAGAAGGACAAGCTGACGATCCCCGACCTCGCGGTGATCGTGCCCTGCGTCGTCAACTCCGAGCTGGTGAAGAAGAACGCCAGCGAGAAGGATCCGTGGGGTCTCGAATTCACCAAGCAGCAGACCGCGGGCTCCGGCGCCTACAAGGTGACCAAGTGGACCGCCGGCACCGAAGTCGTCATGGAGCGCAACGACGATTGGGTCTGCGGTCCGCTGCCGAAGATCAAGCGCGTGATCTGGCGCATGGTGCCGCAGGCCGGCAACCGCCGCGCGTTGCTCGAGCGCGGTGATGCCGACATCTCCTACGAGCTGCCGTTCAAGGATTTCCAGGAGATGAAGGCGAACGGCAAGCTCAACGTGGTCTCGCTGCCGTTCTCCAACGGCATCCAATATATCGGCATGAACGTGACCAAGCCGCCGTTCGACAATCCCAAGGTACGGCAGGCCATGGCCTACGCGATGCCGTACCAGAAGATCATGGATGCGGTGCTGTTCGGTCTCGCCAACCCGATGTTCGGCGCGGCAAAGGACAAGCCGACCGAGGTCGCCTGGCCGCAGCCGACGAAATATTACACCGACATGGAGAAGGCCAAGGCGCTGCTCACTGAAGCCGGCTACGCCAACGGCTTCGAGACCACGATCTCGTTCGACCTGAATTTCGCTGGAGTCAACGAGCCGCTCTGTGTGCTGGTGCAGGAGAGCCTCGCGCAGCTCGGCATCAAGACCACGATCAACAAGGTGCCCGGCGCCAACTGGCGCACCGAGCTCACCAAGAAGGAAATGCCGCTGTTCACCAACGTGTTCTCGGGCTGGCTCGATTACCCCGAGTACTTCTTCTACTGGTGCTATCACGGCAACAATTCGATCTTCAACACGATGAGCTACAAGTCGCCCGAAATGGACAAGCTCATCGACGGCGCGCGCGTCGCCGCCGCGAATGGCGACACCGCGGCCTACGACGCCGACGTCAAGGGTTTCGTCGATCTCGCCTTCGCCGACATCCCGCGCATCCCGCTCTATCAGCCCTTCGTCAACGTCGCGATGCAGAGGAACGTGACCGGCTACGAATACTGGTTTCACCGCCGGTTGGACTATCGCGCGATGGCGAAGGGGTGAGGCGGTGATGCGCTCCGTCCGCGACACATCGGCAAATGGTGTGGGTTCACGTGAGGTGAGCACGCCTCTCAGGCTCCCTCCCCCCTTGCGGGGGAGGGTGGGGAGAGGGGTGCGCCGCATACGCGCAAGGACGACGCCAGGCGAGATCGCGCATCGCGCTTCTCTGGCTCACGTACAGACCAAGGGGGCGCTCCATCTCATAGCAGAGCAAGCGGCACCCCTCTCCCCAACCCTCCCCCGCAAGGGGGGAGGGAGCCCGTCCAGTACCGTTGTGGCTTTCTTCGACATCCGGAGAGCAGCATGCTGACCCTGGTCGGCAAGCGCCTCTTGTTCGCGATCCCCTCGCTGATCGGGGTCGTGATCGTGACGTTCCTTTTGACGCGCGCGCTGCCGGGTGATCCTGCGGCGTATTTTGCCGGTCCGGCAGCCACCAAGGAGGCGGTCGACCAGATCCGGAAGAAGCTCGGCTTCGACAAGCCGCTGATCGAGCAGTTCGTCCGCTACACCAGCGATCTCGCCCATGGCGATCTCGGCACGTCGCTCACCACGGGCCAGCCGGTGGCAGCCGAGCTGCGCAACCGCCTGCCGGCGTCGGCCGAGCTCACTCTGCTCGGCCTTGTCGTCTCCATCGTGATCGCGATCCCGCTCGGCGTGCTGGCGGCGACGCGGCCGGGCTCCTGGATCGACCATCTCTGCCGCGTCACCACCACGGCCGGCGTGTCGCTGCCGGTGTTCTTCACCGGGCTCGTGCTGGTCTATGTGTTCTATTTCCGGCTCGGCTGGTCGCCGGCGCCGCTCGGCCGGCTCGACGTGTTCGCTAGCGCGCCGCCGACCGTCACCGGCTTCTATGTCATCGACACGCTGATCGCGCGGGACTTCGAGGCGTTTCGCTCGGCGCTCAGCCAATTGATCCTGCCGGCGGTGACGCTCGCGATCTTCTCGCTGGCGCCGATCGCGCGGATGACGCGGGCCTCGATGCTGGCGGTGCTGGCGTCCGACTTCGTCCGCACCGCGCGCGCCAGTGGCCTGTCGCCCGGCAAGGTGATCGTCACTTACGCGTTTCGGAACGCGATGCTGCCGGTCATCACCACGCTCAGCATGGTGTTCTCCTTCCTGTTGGGCGCCAATGTGCTGGTGGAGAAGGTGTTCGCCTGGCCCGGCATTGGCTCCTACGCGGTCGAGGCGCTGATCGCGTCCGACTTCGCGCCGGTGCAGGGCTTCGTGCTGACCATGGCGGTCATGTACGTGCTGCTCAATCTCCTGATCGACATCCTCTACGGCGTGATCGATCCCCGCGTCAGGCTGGAGGGCTAGAGCATGAGTACCGTAGCTCCAACCGTCGAGCCCGCAGGTCCCGCCCGCACGTCGGCCCTTGCCGCGATGTTCGAGCAGACCCGCTACGTTTTGAGCGAAAACAAGGTCACCGGCTTTGCCTTCGCGCTGCTGGTCCTGATCCTGTTTGCCGCCCTGTTCGGGCCCTACGTCGTGCCGTACGACCCGCTCGCCTCCGACACCGCGGCAGCATTGAAGCCGCCGTCCGCCGCGCACTGGTTCGGCACCGACCAGCTCGGCCGCGACATCTTCAGCCGCGTCATCGTGGCCACGCGGCTCGACACCTTCATCGCGGTTGCCTCCGTGGTGCTGGTGTTCCTGATGGGCGGGCTGGCCGGCATCGCCGCCGGCTATTTCGGCGGCTGGACCGACCGCATCGTCGGCCGCATCGCCGACACCATCATGGCGTTTCCGCTGTTCGTGCTGGCGATGGGCATCGTCGCGGCGCTCGGCAACACCGTGCAGAACATCATCATCGCGACCGCGATCGTGAACTTCCCACTCTACGCCCGCGTCGCGCGCGCCGAGGCCAACGTCCGCCGCAACGCCGGCTTCGTGCAGGCGGCGCGGCTGTCCGGCAATGGCGAATACCGCATTCTGCTCGGGCACATCCTGCCCAACATCATGCCGATCATGATCGTGCAGATGTCGCTGACCATGGGTTATGCGATCCTCAACGCCGCGGGCCTTTCCTTTATCGGGCTCGGCGTCCGGCCACCGACCGCCGAGTGGGGCATCATGGTCGCCGAGGGCGCGGGCTTCATGGTGTCGGGCGAATGGTGGATCGCACTGTTCCCGGGCCTTGCGCTGATGATCGCGGTGTTCTGCTTCAACCTGCTCGGCGACGGCCTGCGCGACATCGTCGACCCGCAGCGGAGGACATGATGCCTGTCTCGGCCCGGTGTCGCGCTACCGCTTCGCTCCTTTGCATGGGGTTGTTTTGCGGATTTTTGTATGACGCCCCCCATGAGGGGAGGTGCGCATGACCGCCCAGCCGCTGCTCGACGTCAGCGACCTCACGGTCGAGTTCACGACGCGTCGCGGCATCGTCAAGGCGGTGCAGCACGTCAACATATCCATCGGCAAGGGCGAGGCCGTCGGCATCGTCGGCGAGTCCGGCTCCGGCAAGTCGGTGACCTCCTATGCCGTGATGCGGATTCTCGATCGCGCCGGCCGGATCGCCGAGGGCTCGGTGATGTTCTCCGGCATCGACGTCAAGTCGGCGACCGAGAGCCAGATGCGCGATCTGCGCGGCCGCGAAGTCTCGATGATCTTCCAGAATCCGCGCGCCGCGCTCAATCCGATCCGCAAGGTCGGGCACCAGATCGAGGACGTGCTGCGCCAGCACGTCCAGCAGGCCCAGGTCACCGATCGCGGCGAGAAGGCGATCGAGGCGCTGGAGCAGGTCAAGATCGCGCGCGCACGCGAGCGCTACCACGCCTATCCGTTCGAGCTGTCCGGCGGCATGTGCCAGCGCGTCGTCATCGCGCTGGCGCTGGCCTGCAATCCGCAGCTTCTGATCGCCGATGAGCCGACCACCGGGCTCGACGTCACCACCCAGAAGGCGGTGATGGATCTGATCGTCGAGCTGACCCGGCGCCGATCGATGTCGACGATCCTGATCACCCATGACCTCGGCCTCGCTGCCGCCTATTGCGACCGCGTCGTGGTGATGGAGAAGGGCCGCGTGGTCGAGACCGCAAGGTCGGTCGACATCTTTGCGTCGCCGCAGCACGACTACACCAGGAAGCTGATGCGCGCGACGCCGCGGCTCGGCGTGTCGTTGAGGGATTTGTTGCCGGAGGAGGAGGTGGCGACGCTTTCTTCCGCCTCGCCCCGCGTGCGGGGAGAGGCCGACGCGCGCAGCGCGGCGGGTGAGGGGGACTCTCCAAGCACTGTGCTCGTGGAGGCGGCCCCTCACCCCAACCCTCTCCCCGTAAAGAACGGGGAGAGGGAGCGGATAGAGCCCCTCCTGCTTGTCGAGAAACTCGTCAAGGAATATCCGCGTCAGGGCGCGGGCTCGGTGTTGGCAAAGCTGTTCGGCCGCAAGCCGCCGGTCGAGGAGGAGATATTCCGCGCGGTCGACGGCATCAGTTTCTCGATCGACCATGGCGAGAGCGTCGGGCTGGTCGGGGAATCCGGCTGCGGCAAGTCGACGACGTCGATGATGGTGATGCGGCTGCTGGACCAGACTTCCGGCCGCATCATGTTCGACGGCGAGGACATCGGCGGGATCACGCCGCAGTCCTTCGCGCGATCGCCGCGGCGCAGCCAGATCCAGATGGTGTTTCAGGATCCGACCGACAGCCTCAACCCGCGCTTCACCGCGGCGCGCGCGATCGCGGACCCGATCATGCAGCTCGGCGACATCAGCGGGCGCGACGCGCTCCGCGACCGCTGCGAGGAGCTTGCGCGGCTGGTCGGCCTGCCGGTCAATCTGTTGGACCGCTTCCCGCACCAGCTCTCCGGCGGCCAGAAGGCCCGCGTCGGCATCGCGCGCGCCATCGCGCTGCACCCGAAGCTCGTCATCCTCGACGAGCCGACGGCGGCACTTGATGTCTCGGTGCAGGCGGTGGTGCTCAATCTGCTGCAGGACCTCAAGCAGTCGATGGGCATGAGCTATTTGTTCGTGTCGCACGACCTCAATGTCGTGCGCCTGCTGTGCGATCGCGTCATCGTGATGCGCGCCGGCCGCATCGTGGAGCAGGGCACATCCGAACACGTCTTGGGCAATCCGCAGGATGCCTATACAAGGGAGCTGCTGACGGCGATCCCGCATCCGCCTCTGCCGGTGTCTTGACGCATGATCCGGAAAAGTGGGGCCGGTTTTCCGGATATAGATCATGCGCAAAATCGTTATTGGGAGCGAAATGACCGATCATCTCGACGACTATATGAACGCCGTCGCCCGCGCGATGGCGTTGCCGCTGGAGGACGCCTGGCGTCCCGCGGTGCGCGCCAATCTCGACGTCTCGCTGCGGCTGGCGCGGCTGGTCGATGACTTCCCGCTGCCGGACGACGTCGTGTCGGCTGCCGTCTATTCGACCTGAGATCGCGATGTCCGAAACTCCCGCTTCCATGTCGGCCGCCGAGATCGCGCAGGCCGTATCAAGCCGCAAGATCACGGCCCTCGCCGCGACCGAGGCTGCGCTCGCGCGGATCGCGGCGCATGACAAGGTCCTCAATGCCTTCACCGACGTCACCGCCGATCGCGCGCGTGCCAGGGCCAGCGCGGTCGACGCCGCGATCGCGACCGGTCAGCCGGTCGGCCCGCTCGCCGGCGTGCCCTTCGCGGTCAAGAACCTGTTCGACGTGCAGGGTCTTCCGACCCGCGCCGGCTCGAAGATCAACCGCGACCTGCCGCCGTCGCCGCGCGACGCGACGCTGATCGAACGGATGGAAGCGGCCGGTGCGGTGCTGGTCGGCGCGCTCAACATGGGCGAATACGCCTACGACTTCACTGGCGAGAACGTGCATGACGGCCCGTCGCGCAATCCGCATGATCCGGCGCGGATGACCGGCGGCTCCTCCGGCGGCTCCGGCAGCGCCGTCGGCGGCGCGCTGGTGCCGATCGCGCTCGGCTCCGATACCAACGGCTCGATCCGCGTGCCGTCGTCGTTCTGCGGCACGTTCGGCCTGAAGCCGACCTATGGCCGGCTGTCGCGCGCGCGGTCCTATCCGTTCGTCGCCAGCCTCGATCATCTCGGCCCGCTGGCGCGCAGCGTGAATGATCTCGCGCTCGCCTATGACGCCATGCAGGGACCTGACGCCGATGATCCGGCCTGCATCGTGCAGTCGGTCGAGCCGACTGTGCCGTTGCTTGCCAATGATATTGGCGGGCTGCGGGTTGCGATCGCCGGCGGCTATTTCCAGCAGAATCTGTTTCCGGAGGCGGCAGAGGCGGTCGCGCGCGTCGCGAAGGCGCTCGGTGCCACGCGGACCGTGGAGCTTCCCGAAGCGGCGCGCGCCCGCGCCGCCGCCTACATCATCACCACGACCGAGGGTGCCGCGCTGCATCTCGATCACCTGCGCAAGCGTCCCAACGATTTCGATCCGGCGGTGCGCGACCGTCTCATTGCGGGCGCGATGATCCCTGCGGTCTATGTCGACAAGGCGCAGAAATTCCGCCGCTGGTATCGCGCCAGGGTGCTGGAGCTGTTCCAGTCGGTCGACGTGATCCTGGCGCCGGCGACGCCGTGCACCGCGCCGAAGATCGGCCAGGCCAGTTTCACGCTCGACGGCGTCGAGCTTCCGGTGCGCGCCAATATCGGCATCCACACCCAGCCGATCTCCTTCATCGGCCTGCCGGTGGTCGCCGTGCCGGTACCGCTTGAACCGATGCCGATCGGCGTGCAGATCATCGCGGCGCCCTGGCGCGAGGACGTCGCACTGCGGGTCGCCTACGCGCTGGAACAGATGGGCGTTGTGGCCGCGCCGGCGCCGAGAGGACTCTGATATGGATATCGATCTTCCCGATGTGGTCGCCGAGGTCACCGCGCAGTTCCAGCGATATGAGAAAGCGCTGGTCTCGAACGATGTTGCCGTGCTCGACGAGTTGTTCCGCGACGACCGCCGTACGCTGCGTTACGGCATTGGCGAGAACCTCTATGGCTATGCCGAGATCATGGCGTTTCGCGCGGGACGCTCGCCGGTCGGGCTGATGCGCAAGATCGAGCGGACCGTGATCACGACCTATGGCCGCGACACCGCGATCGCCTCGACGCTGTTCTACCGGGACACCGCACCGGGCAGGTTGGGGCGGCAGATGCAGACCTGGATTCGTTTCCCCGAGGGCTGGAGAATCGTCGCGGCCCATGTCAGCGTCATCGATGAACCCAAAGGTGCTTGAAGGGCGATCGAGGATGAGCCTGGACGATCTGCCGCAGGGCGCAGAATCCGAGATGACGGTGCGCCGCATCGACCGTCCGTCGTCGCTGGTCGACAAGGTCACCCGTGCCGAAGAGCTGCGGCTGCAGCTTGCCGACGAGATCGTGCGCGGCGCGCTGCCGCCGGGGGCCGGGCTCGACGAGACCGACCTTGCGCGGCGATTCAACGTCTCGCGCACCCCGGTGCGCGAAGCGCTGCGGCAGCTTGCCGCCAGCGGCCTGATCGATGCCCGCGCGCATCGCGGCGCCGTGGTGGCGCGGCCCTCGCTTGAACGGCTCACCGGCATGTTCGAGGCGATGGCCGAGCTGGAGGCGATCTGCGCCGGCCTCGCCGCCGAGCGGATGACACCGGCGGAGCGCCACGCGCTGGAAGCGATCCACGAGGAATTGCGGGTGCTGAGCTATACCGGCAATCCCGAGCGCTTCCACGAGGTCAATGAGCGCTTCCACAACGCGATCTATGCCGGTTCGCAGAACGCCTATATTGCCGAGATCACCCTGGCGACGCGGGTGCGCGTGCAGCCGTTCCGCCGCGCCCAGTTCCGCAATCTCGGGCGTCTGGCAAAATCCCACGCCGAGCACGACCGCGTCGTCGTCGCCATCATGCGCGGCGACAAGACAGGCGCCGCCGCGGCGATGCGCGCCCATATCGAGCAGGTGCGCGGGGAATACGAGACCTACGCGGTGTCGGTGTAGCTTCTCCTTACCTCGCCCCGCTTGCGGGGCGAGGGAGCGCACCGCCGAAGCGGCTAGGCCTTCGCCCTTTCCGCCATGAACGCCCGCCAGCCGCCATAGGCGGAAATATCCTTCGCGCCATGGATCGCGGCAGGCTCGACGATGAACCCCTTGGCCTGCCGTCCGTCGGCGAGCCTGATCGTGCCGATCGACAGCGGCGGCGGGATCGCGGCGACGAACTTTCCGAACGCTGCCGGTGACATCGCCCACAGCTCGAGCTTGATCGATGCGCCCGCACCGGCCTCGATGCGCAGCATGCCGGGCTTGGGCGGCGTGGTGTCGAGTGCATACAGCCTGTAGTCCGGCGCGGTGACCGTCTCTTGCAGCAGGCGCGCATCGAGCGTCGTCAGCTCGTGGTTCAGCGCCATGCCGGAGAGATGGGCGCCGACCACCGCGATGGTGATGTCATCGGAGCCCGCCTGCGTCGGCGCGGCGGGGAACGGCGGCTGCGGAAGTGAATTGGCGCCGAGGGTAAGTCCGGTGTCGGCATGGAAGACACGGCCGATGCCGGCAAGCTCGGCATCGCGCCCGCCGCGAGCGAGCAGCGTGATGCCGAACGGCGCGCCGTCGGGCCGCATCGCGGCCGGCAGCGCCAAGCCGCACATGTCGAGCAGATTGACGAAATTGGTGTAGGTGCCGAGCCGCGAGTTCAGCTCGATCGGGTTGGCGAGCACGTCAGCGGTGGAATAGACGGTCGGAGCGGTCGGCAGCACGATCGCATCAAGAGGTGCGAGGCTGCGCTCGGCGACGCGGCGCAGCGCCTCGAGGCGGTACAGCGCAGAAAAAGTATCCGCAGCGGTGGGGCGCGATCCGCCGACGGTGATCTCGCGCGTCACCGGATGGACCGCCTCGGGCGACGACGCGAGCAGGTCGCGGATCACGAGATAGCGCTCCGCAACCCACGGGCCCTCATAGAGCAGCCGTGCGGTCTCATAGAACGGCGCGAGGTCGAACTCGACGAGGTCGGCGCCGAGCGCCCGCCAGCGCTTGCATGCCTCGCCATAGGCCTTCTCGGCCTCATGATCGCCGAAGAATTTCAGCTGGCCGCCTTGGGGAATGCCGAGCTTCAGCTTCCCCGGAAACGCCGCGAGCGGGGCCAGCGGCCGGTTGCGCGAGAACGGATCGGAGTGATCGAGCCCGGACATCACGGCGAGCGCGGCCAGCGCGTCGTCGACGGTGAGCGAGAATATCGAGACGCAGTCGAGCGTGCGGCAGGCCGGCACGACGCCGGTGGTCGAGATCAGCCCAAGGCTCGGCTTAAGCCCGACGATGTTGTTGAGCATCGCCGGGACGCGGCCGCTGCCTGCGGTGTCGGTGCCGAGTGCAAGCGGCACCAGTCCCGCTGAGACCGCGACCGCGGAGCCCGAGCTCGATCCCCCCGGCACCAGATCGCCGCGCACCGGATTTTTGGGAATGCCGTAGGGCGAGCGCACGCCGACCAGGCCGGTGGCGAACTGGTCGAGATTGGTCTTGCCGATGATGATGGCGCCGGCCGCGCGCAGTTTTGCCACTGCGGTGGAATCCTGTGCGGGCACATACGAGAACGCCGGGCAGGCGGCGGTGGTCGGCAGGCCGTTGACGTCGATATTGTCCTTGACCGCGACCGGCACGCCGTAAAGTGGCAACGTCGGATCGGCGAGCCGCTCGGCCTCGGCAAGTGCATCCTTCTCGTCGCGCAGGCTGATGAAAATGGCGGGATCGTTGTGCTCGCGGATGCGCTGGTAGCTGCGCGCCACGGTTTGGGGCGGCGTCGTGGTCCCGGCGCGGTGCGCGGCGACGATCGCGGCGACAGTTTCAGTCACGTGCTTGGCCTCATCTCGTGAGCGGGAGGCGTCGGACGCCATCCGCAAGGGAATTGCAGCCTGAGCGAAGCAAGCAATATGCCATTGTGTACAATTCACCCGCGTCCGTCGCGAGTCGGATTATTGCACAATATCAGTCGCTTGAAATGCCTGTCGGGAACGAACGCCGGCTCGCATGAGAGAGTATCTGCCCAATTTAGAGGCAGCTTTGATCAAGCCGAAATCTCGTCGCGAGGTCAGGTGAAGCAGGCGAGGATCCGCAGCAGCTGCTCGCGGTTTTCCTTGCCGATCTTCTCGGCGACATGCCGCTCATGCTCGGCGGCGAGCCGCTTGAACTGGGCCAGCGCGGTCTTGCCGCGCGCGGTCAAATGCAGCGCATGGGAGCGGCGGTCGGTCGCGGAAGGGACGCGGCTGACGAAGGCGCGTTCTTCCAGGCTGTCGAGCAGATGCACCAGCCGCGCGCGTTCGATGCCGAGCCGCTTTGCCACCGCCATCTGGCTGAGGCCCGGATTGGCCCCGATCACGGTCATCACCGAATACTGAGTTGGGCGGATATCGACCGTCGCCAGCGTCTTGATGAAGTCCTGAAAGATCCAGAGCTGGAAGCGGCGCACCGCATAGCCGGCGTGACCGACCAGCGCGTCGAGGCCGATGTCGTCGCCGGCGTCGCCGTTGGGCGCCCCGCCATTTGCTCCATGCGACCGGGAGCGGCGCATTGCCGCTGCCGTTCCTGCCGCCTTGCGCGATGTCTTTTGCTGGCCTGCCATGACCGCAAGGCTAGCGCGCCCAAGGCGGGATGGAAAGATTGTTGTTGACGACAACAATTGATGTCCGCAACATTATCACCAAAGAGCCCGGCCGGGACCGCGGCGCCGCACCATGTTGCGGCGCGATCCCGCAAAGACACGGGCGAGGAGGAAACCATGACGATGGCCGCCGCCAGCGGAGACAATCCGAGCAGCCTGTTCGCGACGCCCTCGATCGTTGCGGATCGCCGCAACGACGGCAGCATCCTGGTCCGCTCCACCTCGCCGCTGAAGCAGGGCGCCCGCTGCGTCGGCGACTGGCTGGAGCATTGGGCACGGCAGGCCCCGGATCGCGTCTTTCTCGGCGAGCGCGCCAACGCCGAGGCGCCCTGGACCACAGTAAGCTATCGCGACGCGCTCGGCATCGTCCGGCGGGCCGCATCGTGGGTTCTCGCGCAGGGGCTGAGCACGGAACGTCCGCTCGTCATCCTCTCCGACAACGGTATCGATCACGCGTTGTTCGCACTCGCCGCGCAGCATGTCGGCGTGCCCTCGGCTGCGATCTCGCCGGCCTATTCGCTGATGTCGCGGGATTTCGACAAGCTGAAGAGTATGATCAGCCTGCTCGAACCCGGCGCGATCTACGTCACGAGCACAAGGCCGTTCGCTGCGGCGCTTGACGCAATCAAGCCGCTGCATCGCGCAACCATCGTCAGCGGCAATCCCGACGCATTGCCGTTCCGCACCGTGGCGGCCACGCCGGAAGCGCCCGGGGTCGCCAGGGCGTTCGCGGCGGTAACGCCGGACACGATCGCAAAATTCCTGTTCACCTCAGGTTCGACGGGGACGCCGAAGGCCGTGATCAACACCCAGCGCATGCTGACCTCGAGCCAGCAGGCCAAGGCGCAGACCTGGACGTTCCTGGAGCAGTCGCGCGATGATCTGGTCATCCTGGACTGGCTGCCCTGGAGCCACACGTTCGGCGCCAACCACAATTTCAACCTGGTGCTGCGCAACGGCGGCACGCTCTATATCGACGGCGGCAAGCCGGCGCCCGGCCTGTTCGCGACCTCGCTGGCCAACCTGCGCAGCGTGGTGCCGACGGTCTATTTCAACGTGCCGCGCGGCTTCGACATGCTGATCGCGGCGCTGCGCACCGACGACGAACTGCGCAGAAGATTCTTCGAGGGCACCAAATTCGCCTTCTATGCCGGCGCGGCGCTGCCGCAGAATCTGTGGGACGCGCTGGAGGACCTGTCGCTGCGGACCGTCGGCCGCCGGCTGCCGATGGTGTCGGCCTGGGGTTCGACCGAGACCTCGCCGCTGGCGACCGACTGCCACTTCCTGGCCAAACGCTCCGGCAATATCGGCGTGCCGATCCCCGGCACCGAGCTCAAGCTCGTGCCGTCGGGCGACAAGCTCGAGGTCCGGGTGCGCGGGCCCAACGTCACGCCGGGCTACTGGAAGGCGCCTGGGCTCACCGCCGAGGCTTTCGATGACGAGGGTTTTTACAAGATCGGCGACGCCGTCACCTTCGCGGATCCCGCGCGGCCCGATCTCGGCCTGTTCTTCGACGGCCGCGTGGCGGAGGACTTCAAGCTCAATTCCGGCACCTGGGTCAGCGTCGGCACCTTGCGCGTCGCCGGCATCGCGGCGCTGGCGCCGCTCGCGCAGGACATCGTCGTCACCGGCCATGGCCGCGACGAGGTGCGCTTCCTGGTGTTTCCGAACCTCGCCGCCTGCCGTTCGCTGGCAGGGCTGCCCGAGAGCGCCGATGCGAGCGAGGTGATCGGCCATCCGGCGGTCCGTTCCGCGATCGGGCAGGGGCTGGCACGGCTCAAGGCGCAAGGCGGCCATTCCTCCGGCCATGCCACCCGTGCGCTGCTGCTGGCCGAGCCCGCCTCGGTCGATGGCGGGGAGATCACCGACAAGGGTTACATCAACCAGCGCGCCGTGCTGACGCGCCGCGCCGCAGCGGTGGCGGAATTGGAGGACGACGGGTCGGGTGAGCCGATCCGCTGCGCGGGGTGAGATTACGATCCAACAGGATCACGTGAGGAAGGCACCAGCGGATGGGTTCCCTCCCCCCTTGCGGGGGAGGGTTAGGGAGAGGGGTACCGCACGGCGTGCTCTCAATATTCGTACTTTGACCACGAAAGCCCCGACGTTGCGAAGCGACGTTCCCCTCGATCATCTCACCCGGGGCCACCCCTCTCCCCAACCCTCCCCCGCAAGGGGGGAGGGAGCCTGGGCGGCGTGCTCACCTGACTTGAT
Organism: Bradyrhizobium sp. Mp19; assembly: GCF_029952935.1. Classification (NCBI taxonomy): domain Bacteria; kingdom Pseudomonadati; phylum Pseudomonadota; class Alphaproteobacteria; order Hyphomicrobiales; family Nitrobacteraceae; genus Bradyrhizobium; species Bradyrhizobium sp. Mp19. Next base: position 82,381 of record NZ_JASAUT010000026.1, read on the forward strand.
GGCCGCGCCACATTGCGACCCGACGACGCAGTGCATCATCTGTTTTTAGTTGCCCTAGCAACTAAGCTGTGCGAGTTTCCGCCCCATAGGAACAGGGCCGGTCAACGGCCACGCGTTTGGGAGGAAAATGTTGCGCAGCACGGCGCGAGCGGCACGCATGGAAGATCGGGCGAAGACCGCGGGGGGGCCGGGCGCCGCCCGTGGCCCGGCTGCGCCGTCAGGTCGTGCTTTGCCCGGTGACGGCGCCGAGATTCTCGTGCAGCCGGCGCAGCAATTCGATCAGCACCTCGCGCTCGTCTTTTTTCAGGCACGCCAGAAGCCGCCGCTCGCGCTCCAGCGCTGCGACGATGACCTTGTCGTGGATGGCGCGGCCGCGCGCGGTCAGCGTGATCGAATGGGTGCGGCCGTCGTCCGGCGCGGTACGGATAGTCAGCAGGCCGCGCTTCTGCAATGCCGCGAGGTTGCGGCTGACCGGCCCCTTGTCGAAGCCGATCACCTGGCAGATCCGGGAGGCGGGAATGCCCGGCTCGATCGCCAGTTGCGAGATAATCCGCCACTCGGTGACGTTGACGCCGAAATTCTTCTGGTAAAACGCGGTGGCGCTGTTCGACAGCTTGTTGCCGATGAAGGTGATGAACGCCGGCACATAGCGATCAAGGTCCAGCAGCGGGCCATCGCTGGCGTCTGCGGGATCGGCCGGTCTCGGCCGGCGGGGCTTTCGGGGGAGGGGCTGGCTGCTCATCTCTCAAATCATCGCTGCGAAACCGTTCGGGAGCAATAGATATGCGGCCCGTGTTGACAAGATCAAACCTCGGGAGGTCCCGATGACTGCAACAGAAGCTGCGTCCGTCCCGCATCTCGACGTCGATCCGTTCGCGCTCGAGTTCTTCGCCGATCCATTCCCAACCCATGAGCGGCTGCGCGAGGCCGGGCCGGTGGTCTATCTCGACAAGTGGAATGTCTATGGCGTGGCGCGCTACGCCGAGGTCCATGCGGTGCTGAACGACCCCGCGACCTTCTGCTCCAGCCGCGGCGTCGGCCTCAGCGACTTTTCCAAGGAGAAGCCGTGGCGGCCGGCGAGCCTGATCCTGGAGGCCGACCCGCCCGCCCATACCCGGACCCGCGCCGTGCTGAGCACGGTGTTGTCGGCGACCGTGATGAAGCAGCTTCGCGGGCAATTTGCCGCCGCCGCGGAAGCCCGCCTCGATGCGCTGCTGGAGAAGCGCAGGTTCGACGCGATCGCGGACCTTGCGGAAGCCTATCCGTTGTCGATCTTCCCGGATGCGCTCGGCCTGAGGCCGGGGGGCCGCGAGCATCTGCTGCCCTACGCCAGTCTGGTGTTCAATGCCTTCGGCCCGCCGAACGAGCTCCGCAAGGAGGCGATAGAGCGCTCGGCGCCGCATCAGGCCTATGTTGCCGAGCAATGCCAGCGCGACAATCTCACCCCGGGCGGCATCGGCGCCTGCATCCACGCCCATGTCGATACCGGCGCCATTACCGCGACCGAAGCGCCGCTGCTGGTGCGCTCGCTGCTGTCGGCCGGTCTCGACACGACCGTCAACGGTATCGGCGCCGCCGTCTACTGCCTTGCCCGCTTTCCCGACCAGTTCCAGAAGCTGCGCAACGATCCGACGCTGGCGCGCAATGCCTTCGAGGAAGCCGTGCGGTTCGAAAGTCCGGTCCAGACTTTCTTCCGCACCACGACGCGCGACGTCGAGCTCAGTGGGGCCAGCATCGGCGAAGGCGAGAAGGTGCTGATGTTCCTCGCCGCGGCCAATCGTGATCCGCGCCGCTGGGAAGCGCCCGACAGCTACGACATCACGCGTCGTACGTCGGGCCACGTCGGCTATGGGTCGGGCATCCATATGTGCGTCGGCCAGCTCGTCGCCCGTCTCGAAGGCGAGGTGATGATGGCGGCGCTGGCGCGTCGTGTCGCCAGGATCGACATCACCGGCGAGCCGAAGCGCCTTTTCAACAACACGCTGCGCGGGCTCAGCAGCCTGCCGGTCGAGATCACGCCGGCCTGACGAGACGCTCAAGACCAGCAAAAGGTCGATTGAGGAAACATGGGAGGGAGACGATGAGGGGCTTCGGGGTTGGGCGATTGAGGATCGGACTTGCGCTGGCATTGGCCTGCGCCGCGGGCAGCGCACGCGCGGAGATTTCCGGCGACGTGGTGCGCGTCGGCGTGCTCAACGACATTTCCGGCATCTTCCAGGACACCAACGGCATGGGTTCGGTGGAAGCCGCGCGTATGGCCGCGGAGGATTTCGGCGGTGGCGGCAAGGGCATCAAGGTCGAGATCGTCTATGCCGATCACCAGAACAAGGCCGATGTCGGCTCGGCGATCGCGCGCAAATGGCTCGATGTCGAAGGCGTCGATGCCATCGTCGACGTGCCGAACTCGGCGGTCGGGCTCGCCATCAACACCATCCTGCGCGATAGCCGGATGACGTTCCTGGCGTCGTCGACCGCGAGCTCCGACCTCACCGGCAAGGCCTGCTCGCCGAACACCATTCAATGGGTTAACGACGCCTGGGCCACCGGCAACACCACCGCGGCCGCGATGATGCAGCGCGGCGGCAAGGACTGGTACTTTGTGACCGTCGATTATGCGCTCGGCAAAGGCATTGAAGCTGAGGCGACGAACTACATCGAGAAGCACGGCGGCAAGGTGCTGGGCTCGAGCAAGCATCCGCTCGGCACGTCGGACTTCGCGTCCTTCCTGCTCCAGGCGCAGAGCTCGAAAGCAAAAGTCATCGGGCTCGCCAATGCCGGCGGCGACACCATCAACGCGGTGAAGCAGGCGGCCGAGTTCGGCATCCAGCAGGGCGGCCAGACCATGGTGGCGTTCCTGCTGTTCGTGAACGACATCCACGGCATGGGCCTGAAGGTGGCGCAGGGCCTGCAGCTGCTGGAAGCCTTCTACTGGGACATGAACGACGACACCCGCGCGTTCGCCAAACGCTTTGCCGCGCGTCCCGGCATGAACGGCAAGATGCCGAGCGGCAACCAGGCCGGCGTCTATGCCTCGACGCTCGCCTACCTCAACGCGGTTGCCGCCACCGGCAGCGACGACGCAAAGGCGGTGGTGCCGCAGATGAAGACCTTCAAGGGCAAGGACAGACTGTTCGGCGAAACCACGATCCGCCAGGACGGCCGCGTCATCCACCCGATGTATCTGTTCGAGGTGAAGAAGCCGGACGAGTCGAAGTACCCCTACGACTATTACAAGCTGATCGCGACCATCCCGGCCGACCAGGCGTTCCGCCCGCTGGCCGACGGCGGCTGCTCACTGGTGAAGTGAGCCGCGCCGCGAACACCGCTGCGCCCCCTCTCCCCTTGTGGGAGAGGGTTGGGGTGAGGGGTATCTCTCCATGCGGCGTGCTGCGCGGAGAGACCGCGACCCCTCACCCGGATCGCATTTCGCTTCGCTTCATGCGTTCCGGCCTCTCCCACAAGGGGAGAGGCGGACCGAATGTGCGGCGCGCTGTTCGTGAACTCGCTACGCCGCCTTCGGGCTCGCGACCTTGACCCGCGCCAGCATCTCGGCCGCCGTCATCACATGCGCGGTGGAGAACGCGAGGATCGTCAGCGTGGCGCGGTGTACCTCCTCGGCGGACAGCGCGCCCTGGCCGACATCCGGATAATCGAAGGTGCCCGTCGCGTCCGACAGGAAGACGACCTTGTAATTGTGGAACATGGCGTCGCGCGCGGTGGCGTGGCAGCAGTTCTCGGTCGTGGTCCCCGAGATGATCACCGTGGTGATGCCCCATTCGCGCAGGATGAGATCGAGATCGGTGGCGAAGAACGCGCTGTAGCGGTGCTTCTTGATGACGTGCTCGCCGGGGGCGGGCGCGAGGTCGTTGAAGATCTCGACGCCCTCGGTGCCGTCGACCAGGGACGACCGGTCGGCGATCGGCGAATAGAGATCGTCATAGAGCCCCATGTCGCTGCCGTCACGGCGATGCACATGCGCGGTGTAGACGACGCGGATGCCCTTGTCGCGGCAGGCCTTCAGGGTCTGCGCCAACCGCGGCACCATGGCAGCGGCCTGGGCCGAACGCAGCTTGGCGCCCTCGGCCACGAAATCGTTCTGCATGTCGACGACGATCATGACGGTGCGGGCGGGATCGATGATTTCGCATTGGTAGCCCATGTGGTGTCTCCTCCTGGTGAGAGACAATGTCTACGCCGGTTCCCGCGATCGTTCTTGGCTGCGCCGGCCAGCCGCTGGTCTCTGCTTGCCAGAATGGGGGGCTGGACGCAGAATATCCCGCTGCCGGGTTGGGCGGGAGCAAGGTCCGATGCAGACCCCAGATCACACAGTCGTCGCGCAAACGCTTGTTGCGCCGGGCGACAGTTTCGACCGCTGGCATCACGTCACCTGCCGCGAATTCTCGCTGACCGAATGCCGCCGCGTCGCCGACGAGGCGTTCCAGGCATCGATCTCGATCCGCCATCTCGGCCCGCTTGCCATCAACGACATCTGGTCTTCGACGCCGGCCGCCGACCGCATCCGGGTGATGCGCAGCGCGAGCGACGTCCGCAGGGATCCGCGCGACTATTTCATGCTGTGGCTCACGCTGCGCGGCGAGGTCAGCTTTGCGCAAGGCGGCCGCGACGTCCGCATGCGCCGGGGCGATCTGATGCTCCATGACCAGGCGCAGCCGTTCACGCTCGAATTCGCCCCGAGCGCGCGCGCGATCATGGTGTCGATCCCGCGGCCGCTGCTGCTCGCAGGCCTGCCGGATGCGCAGCGCCTGACGGCGCGGCGGGTCGGCAACGCGTCGAAAGTGGGAGCGCTGGCGGGATCGCTGATCCGCCGGCTGACGCAGCTCGATGACGCGGCCGGACCTGCGGCGATACGGCTTAGCGCGGCGGCACTCGATATTTTCGCGACCACGCTGCAGACCGAGCTGACGGACGAAGGGCCGCAGCGCGGCGACGAACGACTGGTGCGGGTCAAGGCCTACATCCTGGCCAATCTCGACGATCCCGGGCTCGATCTCGATGCGATCGCCACCGCGCAGAACATGGCGCCGCGCACGCTCAATCGCCTGTTCGCGCGCGAAGGCTCGACGCCGATCCGCTGGCTGTGGCAGCAGCGCCTCGCCGGCGCCTACCAGGCGCTGGCCGAGCGGCGCTTCAGCCATGTCACCGATGTCGCGCTGAGCTTCGGCTTCAGCGACGTCTCGCATTTCAGCCGCGCCTTCAAGGCCGCGTTCGGCCGCTCGCCGCATCAGGTGATGGGGTGAGGGGCTGCGGTTTGTTGCGTCGTGCACCGATCTCCAATCCGTCACCCTGAGGAGCGCGGAACGCGCGTCTCGAAGGGCGACGGCCCGGCTGGTGGCCGTGCATCCTTCGAGACGCGCTACGCGCTCCTCAGGATGACGGAACGGCGATTGTGCACGGATCGCCGAGGCCGAGTCACCTACTGCGCCACCTTGCTGCTGCCTTGCGTGATCAGCCGTGCGGCGCGCTGGTCGCGGGTGTGGATCCAGAGCCAGTTCATCGCCACCGCAATCCGATGCCGCACGCCGATCAGGAAGTAGATGTGGGCGAGGCCCCAGATCCACCATGCCAGCGAGCCGCGCAGCTTGAGCCAGCCGAAATCGATCACCGCCTTCTTCTTGCCGATCTGGGCGAGGCTGCCGGCATGCTTGTAACGGAACGGCGGCAGCGTCTTGCCGTCGAGCCGGGCCTTGATCAGCGCGGCGACGTAGCGCCCCTCCTGCTTGGCGGCCGGCGCGATGCCGGGCACCGGATTGCCGTCGGGGTCCTTGATCGTGACGGTGTCGCCGACGGCGAAGACATCGGGATGGCCCGGCACGGTCAAATCCGGCTCGACCTGCAGCCGATGGGCGCGATCGGCCGGCGCTTTCAGCCATTCGGCGGCGCGCGAGGCGCGCACGCCGGCGGCCCAGACGATGGTGCGCGCCTCCAGCCGCTTGCCGCCGAACACCACGCCGTCGGCCGAGCATTCGGTGACCGGCTCGCCCAGCATCACCTCGACGCCGAGTTTTTCCAGCGACGCCTGCGCATAGGCCGAGAGATCGTCGGGAAATCCTGCCAGCACGCGCGGGCCCGCCTCGATCAGCACCACGCGCGCCTTGCGCGTATCGATGTGACGGAAGTCTTGCGGCAGCGTGTCCTTGGCGAGGTCGGCGATGGTGCCGGCCATCTCGACGCCGGTCGGCCCGGCGCCGATGATGACGAAGGTCAGCAGCGCCGCGCGCTTGTCCGGATCGGTCTCGCGCTCGGCGCGCTCGAAGGCGACCAGGATGCGCCGCCGCAGCGTGGTGGCGTCCTCCAGCGTCTTCAGGCCGGGCGCGAACGGCTCCCATTCGTCATGGCCGAAATAGGCGTGGCGCGCGCCGGTGGCGAGGACCAGCGTGTCGTAGGGAATGCTGCCGCCGTCGTCGAGTTGCACCTGCTTCGCCACCGCGTCGACGCCGCAGACATTGGCGAACAGCGTCGTCACCTCGGGCCGGTCGCGCAGCAGATAGCGGATCGGCCAGGCGATTTCGCTGGTGGCAAGCGAAGCGGTCGCGACCTGATAGAGCAGCGGCTGGAACAGATGGTGGTTGCGGCGGTCGATCAGGGTGATCTCGACCGGCGCGCCCGCGAGACCGAAGGCGGCTTCCAAGCCGCCGAAGCCGGCGCCGACGATCACCACGCGATGAGGTTTGGCCGGCGCTTGCGTCATCTGATGTCGCCCTCGGGTTCGAACGGCTTCGTCGTTTGATTATGTATTCATTCGCAGCCTCATTCCAACACGAAATGCCCGATCGCCCGATAGCAAAACCCAATCGCCTCACGCATCCTGCGGCGCGGCCGCGGCGACGGCCCGCCGCCGCATCGGCAGGAACAGTCCCGCGACCGCGCCGGCGAATGACAGCGTTGCGGCAAGGCTCATCGCCGATGCGAATCCGTTGGCGAAATATCCGGATGAATCGGCCGCGCCATTGGCGGTGAAACTCGCCACCAGCGCCGCGATGCCGAACATCCCGCCGAGGAAACGGCCCATGTTGAAGACGCCCGACGCCTTGCCGATGTCGCTGACGGCGACCGCGCCCAGCACCGCGTTCTGCGCGGCCGGCATTGCCATCGACACGCCGACGCCGGCGAGCACCAGCGGCGCGACCAGCGCCGAATAGGGCACCGTGGGGCCCACGATCTCGCTGATCCATCCGAGCCCGATCGCCTGCATCAAGAGGCCGGTGACGACCAGCGTGCGCTCGCCGAACCGGTTGACCGCTGCGCCGGCGATCGGCGCGGTGACGAACAGCGTCGCCGTCCACGGCAGCAGACGCAGCCCGGCACCGAAGGCGTCGAAGCCGAGCGCGATCTGCAGGAACTGCGGCAGCAGGAACAGCACGCCATACATCGCGGCGTAGAACAGCACGCTTGCGGCCATGCCTGATGCAAATGGCCGTGCCGCGAACAGCCGCATCGGCACCATCGGGCTTGTGGCGCGCAGCTCCCACAGCACGAACATCGCCGCCAGCGCGACGCCGGCGATCAGCGCGCCCGTCACTTCCGCGCTGGCCCAGCCGACGCCGTTGCCGCGCAGCAGACCCCAGACCAGCGCCAGCGCCGCGAGCGCGACCAGCGCGAGGCCGGTGACGTCCAGCGGCGCCGTCGGCCCAAAACTTTCGCGCAGGCGGGTGATCACGAGGGCGATCGCGACCAGGCCGATCGGCAAATTGATCCAGAAGATCCAGCGCCAGCCGAGATGTTCGGTGATGAAGCCGCCGATCGCGGGACCTATGATCAGCGCGCATCCGGTGATGCCGCTGAAAATGCCGAGCGCGCGGGCGCGCTCCTCCCGGCCGAACGCGCCGCTCAGGATCGCCATCGCCAGCGGCATCACCAGCGCCGCGCCCGCGCCCTGCAGGGCGCGCGCGGCGATCAGGGCCGCGGCGTTGCCGGCCAGCGCGCAGGCCGCCGACGCCACGACGAACAGGCCGATCCCGGCCGCGAACATCCTGCGCCGCCCGAACCGGTCGCCGAGCGCCGCGCCGGTCAGGAGCAGCACCGCGAAGGTCAGGTTGAAGGCGTTGACGGTCCATTGCAGCGTCTCCACGGCGCTTCCGAAATCGGCGCGGATGGTGGCGAAGGCCGTGGTCATGATCATGGCGTCCAGCGCCATCATGAAGGATGCCAGCGCGGTGAGGCCGAGTACCCAGCGCTGTTCGGCGCGCTGCTGAGGGGTCTGCATGGTCGTTCTCCGTTGCCGCGCCGCGAGGTTGCGGCGCGCTTCGCCGGCAAGGACGAACCAGAACGGGCAAAGGATGCGGCCGAAATTTATTTTTGCCGGACCGCATCCTTTGGCGGTTGGCAAACGTCCTTGGGTCTGAGGCGGCCGGTTCAGGCCGCAGAACCAGGCCAAGGAGGCTGCGATGAGACGGACCCTGATCAGGTACAAGGCGAAGCCGGAGATGGCGGAGAAGAATGCCGCGCTGGTGTCGGCCGTGTTCGCCGAGCTGAAGGCGGCGAGGCCCGACGGCGTGCGCTATCTGACCCTGCGGCTGGAGGACGATACCTTCATCCACATGGTCGAGACCGCCGCCGAAGACGGCTCGAGCCCGATCCCGAAACTGGCCGCGTTCCAGGCGTTCCAGGACGGCATCCGCGATCGTTGCGCCGAACCGCCGCTGGTTCGCAGTGCGGTGATTGTCGGGAATTATCGTATGCTGGATGAGCCGTGAACCGACAAGCGTTGAACCGGCGGGCAGTGCACCGATCTGGCGGAGCCATCATGACGTCACCATACCAAGCGCCGGCCGCGACCGACGTCGACGCGCTCTTGGCGGCGATGCGGCCAAGGCTGCATCGCTACTGCGCCCGCATGGTCGGATCCGTCATCGACGGCGAGGATGTGCTGCAGGACGCGCTGATCAAGGCGGTGGAAGCCTTTGGGGCCGCCGCGCCGATCCAGAATCCGCAAGCCTGGCTGTTCCGGATCGCGCACAACACCGCGCTCGATTTCCTCAGGCGGCGCAACCGCCAGGAAGCGCTCCACGCGCCGGAGGAGGTGGACATGATGGCCGGAGAGCTCGATGATGTGGGCCGCCGCGAGATCGCCGCGACCGGCCTGCGTACCTTCATGCGCCTGCCGGTGGCGCAGCGTTCCAGCGTGATCCTGATGGACGTGCTCGGCTGCTCCATGCAGGAGATCTGCGGCATCATGGATTTCAGCCTGCCCGCGGTGAAAGCCGCGCTGCACCGTGGACGCACGCAGCTGCGCGAGTTTGCCGCCGAGCCGGACGACGCGCCGCGGCCCGGCCTGTCGCCGGCCGATCGCATCAGGCTCAACGCCTATGTCAGCCGCTTCAACGCCCGCGACTTCGATGCCATCCGCGCCATGATCGCCGATGACATCAGGCTCGAGCTCGTCAACCGGACGCGGCTGAACGGCAAGGCCGAGGTGTCGCGCTACTTCGGCAATTATTCGAGGATCGACGACTGGCACCTGGTGACCGGACAGGTCGAGGGACGCCCCGCGATCCTGGTGTTCGACCCGAACGCACAGGGCGCGCCGCCGCGATCGTTCATGCTGCTCGACTGGTCCGCCGACAAGGTCGCGACGATCAGGGATTTTCGCCACGCGTCCTATGCGATCGACGGCGCCGAATGGGCGGTGGATCAGGGGTAATCGGCTTTCGCCGCCAGCCTCTGGCTCGGTGATCGCGCCACAAACTCTGTGTCGTCCCGGACAAGCGAAGCGCGATCCGGGACCCATAACCACGAGTGGCAATTGGTGTGCGATGCTGGGGCCACAGCTCGCTTCGACGACTGACGCCTGTGGTTATGGGTCCCTCCCGTGCGCAATTGCGCACTAGGCAGGGACGACAGCGGCTAGCGCGTCTTTCCGCCGAACTCACCGTTGGCGATCCGCGCGACGCGGCTGCCGCCTGCGGCCGGTGTGCTGTTTCGTTGAAACAGGCCGTCGCCGCTGCCACCGCTCGGCAATGGCGGCGGTTCCTCGTAATAGCCGCCGCTCCGCCAGACCAGCAGGACGATGTTCATTGCGCCATTGACGGCCGCGCCGACCACCGTTTCGGTGTGCTGATAGGTCAGCGCATATTCGGGAAATCGTCCGGCGATGGCCCTGTCGAGCACGAGGAGGGCGATCCATGCCGCCATCACGCAGACCGGATCCCAGCCCATGTCGCGCACCCGCATCGACTGCAGCATGAAGCAGATGACGAGCATGCCGTAGAAGGCAATGACGAGCACGGGGTTGCTCGATGCCTGCGCCAGCAGCACGTCCATCCTGCCGCTCGCCGGTGCGTTGCCGGTGACGCCGTAGACCAGCATCATAAAGCCGAGGCCCACCACGAAGCTGCAGAAGAAGAAAGCCAGTCGGCCCATCCGGGCATTGAAGCCGAAGATGTAATTCAGCATGTGACGCACCCCTTTGGCGGCAGCGTCGGCCAGGGATGCTTTCCGGACCATGAAGCCCGCAGGCGCTTGCCGGCCCGTGGTTTCCGGGTGCTTTACCGGATCGTTAAAGCCTGCTGCAGTGCGGGCGTAGGTCGTTGCGGAAGGCCGGTGCCTGCGACAATCGTTGCCCACGCAACCGGCATTATATTTCTTGCCATGGTCGATTTAGACGAATTATGATGCAAGGTGCTGGGGTATGCGCCGAAGGTTCTAAGTCAGCGCCGTCGGTTCATGCTTGCTGCAGACTTGCGATATCGCGCACAAAATACGTCCCAGAACGACGCGCGCAAAGCGTGACCCCCGGGCCCTCGTGATCGAGCCTCGTGGGATCTTTGGTTGAGGAGGGGAGTGAATATGAAAAAGGCATTTTGGCTCGCAGGCGCCATGGCTCTGGCGCTGGCGCAGCCCGCGACGGCGGCTGACAGCGTCAAGATCGGCTTCGTCTCGACCTTCAGCGGTCCGACCGCCGTGATCGGCAACGACATGCGCAATTCCTTCGAACTTGCGCTCGACCATCTCGGCCGCAAGATCGACGGCAAGCCGGTCGAGGTGATCTACGAGGATGACCAGCAGAAGCCCGATGTCGGCAAGCAGAAGACCGAGAAGCTGGTGCAGTCAGACAAGGTCGACTTCATCGTCGGCTACATCTGGTCGAACGTCCTGCTTGCGTCGCTGAAGACCGCGGTCGATTCGAAGACCTTCCTGATCTCGGCCAATGCCGGTCCATCGCAACTCGCCGGCGAACTGTGCTCGCCTTACGTGTTCTCGACCTCATGGCAGAACGACCAGACCCCGCAGGCGGTCGGCACCTACATGAACCAGAAGGGCGTCAAGTCGGTGTTCCTGATCGGCCCGAACTACGCCGCGGGCAAGGACATGCTGGCCGGCGTCAAGAGCACATTCAAGGGCGAGGTGGTCGGCGAGGAATATACGGTGTGGCCGAGCCAGCTCGACTTCTCCGCCGAGCTCACCAAGGCGAAGAACTCCAAGGCCGAGTCGATCTTCGTGTTCTATCCCGGCGCTGCCGGCGTCCAGTTCCTGAACCAGTACGCGCAGGCCGGCATCAAGCAGCAGATTCCGCTCTACACCGCCTTCACCATCGACGAATTGTCGCTGCCGCTGCAGAAGGACAATGCGCTCGGCGTTCCCGGCGCGCAGCAATGGGTCAACGACCTGCCCAACGAGGAGAACAAGAAGTTCGTCGCCGACTACCGCAAGAAGTATCCGGGCCTGCGGCCGACCTTTTACGGCGCGCAGTCCTACGACGCTGCCAACCTGATCAACAGCGCCGTGGTCGCGGTGAAGGGCGACCTGACGAAGAAAGACGCGATGAAGGCCGAGATGGAGAAGGTGAACTTCAAGTCGGTGCGCGGACCGTTCAAGTACGGCAACAACCACATTCCGATCCAGAATTTCTACCTGCAGGACGTGGTCAAGGACGCCGAAGGCCAGCTGTCGCTGAAGACGGTCGCGACCATCGTCAAGGACGACCAGGATCGCTTCCACGACAAGTGTTCGATGAAGTGATTGTCGGGCAGTTTTGGCCCGTGGCTTGCTTTCTTCACCTCGCCCCGCCCTTGCGGGGTGAGGTCAATCGCGAAGCGTTTGGGTGAGGGCTCTTTCCGCGTATTCGGCCCGTGGAAGCAGCCCCTCACCCCAACCTCTCAGGGCGAGCTTTGCTCGTCCCGGCCCCGCAAGAGCGGGGCGAGGGAGAACAACAAGCCGTATAAGCGGCGGCGCATGCGCGCTGCCGCTGTTTCATTTAAAGGTGACGTAGCCTCACGATGTATCTCGTCGTCGAACAACTGCTGAACGGCCTGCAATTCGGCCTCCTGCTGTTCCTGCTGGCGGCCGGACTGACGCTGGTGTTCGGCATCATGGACTTCGTCAACCTGGCGCACGGTTCGCTCTACATGATGGGCGCCTATTTCGCCGCGACCTTCGTGGCCTGGACCGGCAGTTTTGTTCTTGGCGCGCTGATGGCGTTAGGGGCGACCTTGCTGCTCGGCATCGTGCTGGAATATGTCGCGCTCAGGCATCTCTATGGCCGCGACCATCTCGACCAGGTGCTGGCGACGTTCGGCCTGATCCTGTTCTTCAACGACGCCGTCCGGCTGATCTGGGGCCCGGCCGGTCTCGCGCTGCCGCTGCCGGCCTGGCTCACCGTGCCGGTGCAGATCATTCCCGGCGTTTACTATCCGGCCTACCGCCTCATGATCATCGTGGTCGCGCTGGCGGTCGCAGCGATGCTCTATCTCGTCGTGATGCGCACCCGCATCGGCATGCTGATCCGCGCCGGCGCCTCCAACCGCGAGATGATCGGGGCGCTCGGCATCAACATCAAGCTGCTGTTCACGCTGGTGTTCGGCCTTGGCGCGGCGCTCGCCGGCCTCGCCGGGCTGATGCAGGCGCCGATCCTCACCGTGCAGATCGGCATGGGCGAGAACATCCTGATCCTGGCCTTCGTCATCATCGTGATCGGCGGCATCGGCTCGATCCGCGGCGCGTTCATGGCCGCGATCTTCGTCGGCATCATCGACACGATGGGCCGCGCCTTCCTGCCCGACCTGCTGCGCAAGGTGCTGAGCGGGGCGGCGGCGTCCACCGCGGCGCCGGCGCTGTCCTCGATGCTGATCTACCTCCTGATGGCCATCATCCTTGTGCTGCGGCCCGAGGGGCTGTTCCCGGCGGCCAAACGATGACGGGTAAGCTCAACGTCTCCAATGCGGTCGCGGCGCTGATGTGTGCCGCCCTGATCCTGCTGCCGCTCTATTCGGCGGTCACGGGCAATATCTTCATCCTCACGCTGTTCACCCGCATCGTGATCTTCGCGCTCGCCGCCGCGAGCCTCAATCTGATCATGGGCTATGGCGGCATGATGAGCTTCGGCCACGCCGCCTATCTCGGCATCGGCGGCTATGCCGTCGGCATCCTCGCCGCCGAGGGCATTGGCTCCGGCTTCATCCAGTGGCCGGTGGCGCTCGCCGTCTCGGCGCTGTTTGCGCTGCTGATCGGCGCGCTCTCGCTGCGCACCCGCGGCGTCTACTTCATCATGATCACGCTGGCCTTTGCGCAGATGGCCTACTACATCGCCTCCGCGCTGTCGCGCTACGGCGGCGACGACGGGCTCACCGTCTACAAGCGCAGCGATTTCGCCGGCCTGATCAACCTGTCGGATCGCAACCAGTTCTATTACCTGTGCCTGGCCTGCCTGTTCGGCGGCCTCTATCTGATCTGGCGCATCGTCAATTCGCGCTTCGGCCTCGTGGTGCAGGGCGTCCGCTCCAACGAGCAGCGCATGCAGGCGATCGGCTTCCATGCCAATCGCTACCGCCTGGTCTGCTTCGTGATATCAGGCACGATCTGTGGCCTGGCCGGCGCGCTGCTTGCCAACAACACCGATTTCGTCAGCCCCGCCGTGATGTACTGGACCCGCTCCGGCGACCTCATGGTGATGGTGATCCTCGGCGGCATGGGTTCGCTGTTCGGTCCCGTCATCGGCGCGATCGTCTATCTCTTGCTCGAGGAGCTGCTGTCGCAGTTCACCGAATATTCGGGGCTGATCCTGGGTCCGGTGCTGCTTCTGATCGTGCTGTTCGCGCGCGGCGGCATCATGGGCCTGCTCGGGAGGATGCGCCGTGGCTGATTCCTTGCCTGATCCCTTGCTCCGCGTCGACAATCTGGTCCGCCGCTTCGGCGGCATCACCGCGACCGACAACCTCTCGATGGAGGTTAAGCCAGGTGAGCTGCACGCGATCATCGGCCCCAACGGCGCCGGCAAGACCACGCTGATCAGCCAGCTCACCGGGCAGGTGATGCCGAACTCCGGCACCATCCGCTTCGCCGGCCGCGACGTCACGAACCTGCCGTCCTACAAGCGCAGCCGGCTCGGGCTGGCGCGCTCGTTCCAGATCACCTCGCTGCTCAAGGACTTTTCCGCGATCGACAATGTCGCGCTGGCGGCGCAGGCGCATGACGGCCACTCGTTCCGCTTCTGGGGCAATGCGCGCAAGGAGCGGCATCTGCGCGAGGCCGCGCGCGCGGCGCTTGCGCGCGTCGGCCTCGGCGCGCGCGCCGATATCGTGGTGTCGCAGTTGAGCCATGGCGAGCAGCGCGAGCTCGAGCTCGCGGTCGCGCTCGCCACCAGGCCGCAGCTTTTGCTGCTGGACGAGCCGATGGCCGGGCTCGGCGTCACCGAATCGGCGCGGATGGTCGCGCTGCTGAAGGAGCTGCGCAAGGAAGTCACCATCGTGCTGGTGGAGCACGACATGGAGGCGGTGTTCGCGCTGGCCGACCGCATCACGGTCTTGGTCTATGGCCGCGTCATCGCCTGCGACGTGCCGGACGCGATCCGCAAGCACGACGAGGTCAAGCGCGCCTATCTCGGCGAACAGCATGCGGTGACGCGCCATGACTGAAGCTAGGATGGCTGATACCAGAACCGCTGATACTTTGCTCGAAGTCGACGCGATCGAGACCTGCTACGGGCTGAGCCAGGTGCTGTTCGGCCTGTCGCTCCAGATCAAGTCGGGCGAGATGGTCGCGCTGATGGGCCGCAACGGCATGGGCAAGACCACGACGATCCGCTCGATCATGGGCCTGACGCCGGCGCGATCAGGCGCCATCCGTTTCGCCGGCGAGGCGGTGCGCGGCCTGCCGTCCTACAAGGTCGCCAAGCTCGGCATCGGCCTGGTGCCGGAAGGCCGCCAGATCTTCCCGAACCTCACGGTGCGCGAAAATCTCGTCGCCGCGTCAGGCAATCGCTTCAGTGCCTCCGACCCCTGGACCATCGACAAGATCCATGCGCTGTTTCCGCGGCTCGCCGAACGCACGGGCAATATGGGCGTCACGCTGTCCGGCGGCGAGCAGCAGATGCTCGCGATCGGCCGTGCGCTGATGACCAATCCGAAGCTGCTGATCCTCGACGAGGCGACCGAAGGCCTTGCGCCTCTGATCCGTGACGAGATCTGGAGCTGCCTGTCGATGCTGAAGGGACGCGGGCAGTCGGTGCTGGTGATAGACAAGAACGTCGGAAACCTCGCCCGCATCGCCGATCGCCATTACATCATCGAGCGCGGCAAGACGGTGTGGAGCGGCACCAGCGAACAGCTGCTCGCCGAGCCGGATCTGCAGCACAAGTATCTTGGGATTTGAGCAGCAAGCATTTCCGTATCGCCATCATCCTGAGGAGCCTGCGTAGCAGGCGTCTCGAAGGATCGATGGCCCGGCTGGTGGCCGTGCATCCTTCGAGACGCGCGGAGCCTGTCATCGGGCCGCGCTTCGCGCGGACCCGTTGGCGCTCCTCAGGATGACGGATCAGAGAGGCGGGCTGCCGCGGCTTACCGTGAAGAGCCTCGCAGCAGTCGTTTCGCTGCGTCGGCCGCTGCTGCTGCATAGGCGCGATCGCCATGCACCAGCATCAGGGAGATCGCGCCCTCGGATAGCAGCCAGATCTCGCGTGCGCGGCGGTCAGCCTCGCGGACGCCAGCCCGCTTCAGCAGCGCGCCGAGATGCGTCTCGAGCAAGGCCTTGTGCCGGCGCGCAATTGCGCGTGCGGGATGGCCAGGGAGATCGGCCAGCTCGATGACCAGCCTGGTAAACCCCGAGCCGGCCCATCGCGGCCTGTCCGCCCAGACCGCGAGGTCGCGGAACAGGCCGTCGATGATCGCCGCCGGCGAGCCGGACAGCTTGTCGCCGAACGTCGCGAACGCGGCCAAGGCCAGTTCGTTCTGGGCTTCGAGCACGAAGGCGAGCAGCTGATCCTTGCTTTGAAAATGATTGTAGAGCGTGCGCTTCGTAACCCTCGTCGCCGATGCGATTTCGTCCATGCTCACGCGGCTGTATCCGCGCTGGCGAAACAGGACGTATGCGGCCGCAAGGATGCGCCGCCGGGTCGGTTCTGCAGATCGCGCCATGCAGTCACCTCATAAATATACCGGGTAGTGAATTTACATCGGTTGAAAAACCAATTGGAATGGCTTTCCGGGATTTTTCGGCCCGCGCCAGTCAGCTTCCTCGCGCTGCGAAAGCCAATGCCATGCCCGATTCATTGACGCTCAGAGAGATCAAAGCTCGTCCGGTGGTGATCAAGCTGAAGCGGCCCGTGGTCGCACGCATTGTCACGATATCGGAGTGGCCGCTCGTCCTCATCGATCTGGTGACCGAGGAGGGCATCGTCGGGCGCGGCTATCTCGAGCCCTATATCGTGAAATCGCTGCGCTATCTGGTCCCCGCGTTGCATGATCTCGGCGAATTGCTCAGAGGTCGGAGCGTGGCGCCTGTCGAGCTGTTCGCGGCGGCGCGCAAATCGCTTCACTTTGTCGGCTATGAGGGATTGTCGATGATCGCGGCGTCGGGCCTCGACATGGCCGCGTGGGACGCGTTGGCGAAAGCCGCAAACAAGCCGCTGTGCGTGCTGTTGGGGGCGACGGTCGGCGCCGTGAGATCCTACAATAGCAACGGCCTTTGGCTGAAGGAGCCAGCCGCCGTCGCAGCCGAGGCTTTGGAATTGCGGGACGAAGGAGGGTTCTCAGCCCTGAAATTGCGCCTCGGCAGGAGCGATCCGCGCGAGGATCTGGCGACCCTCGACGCCGTTCGAAAAGCCGTCGGCGATCGCATGCATTTGATGGTGGACTACAACCAGGGGCTAAATCTCGCCGAAGCCATCGAGCGGTGCCATGCGATCGATGATTATGGCCTCGACTGGATCGAAGAGCCTGTCGTCTATGACAATCTCGACGGACACGCCCAACTGGCGGCGGAGCTGAAGACGCCGATCCAGATCGGGGAGAACTTCTATGGTCCGAGGGAGATGCATAAGGCGATCGCGAAGAGGGCTTGCGACCTGGTGATGCCGGATTTCATGCGCATCGGCGGAGTGACAGGCTGGATGCGCGCGGCTGCGATCGCCGGCGCGGCGGGTATCCCCATCTCAACGCATCTTTATCCGGAAGTTGCCGCTCACGTCACGCGCGCAACCGAGACCGCCCATTGGTTGGAATGGCAGGACTGGGCCGATCCGATTCTCGAACGGCCATATGAAATCAAGGATGGTCTTTTGCATATTCCCGACACGCCTGGTGTCGGTCTGGAATGGAACGAAGCGGCCGTTGCGGCTCACCTTGCAAGCGTCTAAAGCGCGATGAGATTGGGTTGAATCGTCATCGCGCTTTAGCTCCTTCTTTGAGCATGATCTTTTCGGAAAAACCGCTTCACACTTTTCCGGATCATGCTGTAGAGCGGCGGGGGCGCCTGCGCCGACGCTTCCGTCAAAACATCTCGAAATATTCGCGGTGCTCCCAGTCCGACACCTCGGCCTGGAAGCGTTCGATCTCCGCGTTCTTGATGAAGACGTAGTAGTCGACGAACTCCGGCCCCAGCGCCTGACGGAAGAACGGATCGTCGTTGAGGGCGAACACCGCCTCGCGCAGCGATTTCGGCAACAGCGCGGCCTTGGTCTCGTAAGGCGTGTCGGCGGACGGGCCGGGGTCGAGCTTGCGGTCGACGCCGTCGAGGCCGGATAGAATTTGCGAAGCCATGTAGAGATAGGGATTGGCGGCGGGTTCGCCGATCCGGTTCTCCAGACGGGTCGCCGGATCGCCGGCCGCTCCGAGCACGCGGATCATCACGCCGCGGTTGTCGCGGCCCCAGATCGCGCGGTCCGGCGCCAGTGAATAGGAGCGGTAGCGCTTGTAGCCGTTGATGGTCGGCGTCGTGAACACGGTCGAGGCCCGCGCGTGCTCGATCAGGCCGGCGAGCCAAGCGCGGCCGAGCGCGCTGAGCGGCTCGCCCGTCTCCTTCGCCATGAAGACGTTCTCGCCATTGGCGCGCGATACCAGCGACTGGTGCAGGTGCCAGCCCGAGGCGAACACGTTCGGCAGTTTCGGCCGGCACATGAAGGTTGCGTGATAGCCGTGGCGGCGCGCGATCTGCTTCACCGCCGAACGAAACAGCACCATGGTGTCGGCGGGCGCAAGACCCACAGTCGGCGCGAAGGTGAATTCGCACTGGCTCGGGCCGAACTCGACCTCGACCGTGCGCAAGGGCAGGTCGAGCGCGATGATGTCGCGGCGGATGATCTCGAGCGCCGGCTCCATCAGGTCGTAGCGCTGCTCGGTGAGGTATTGATAGCCGTGCGACAGCAGGCTGACCGACGGCGGCTGTCCGGGCTGGCCGGCGTCTTCCGGCGCCATGTGGGCGTCGTCGAGCTTGAACAGATGGAATTCGACCTCAAGGCCGGCGACGAAATCGTAGCCGCGGCCGGCGAGCTGATCGAGCACCCTGCGATAGAGGTTGCGGGTCGCGAACGGCACCGGCCGGCCGTCGCTGAAATAGAGGTCGCAGAGCAGCCAGCCGGTGTTGTCAGCCCAGGGCAGCACGCGGAACGTGGTGGGATCGGCGACCATCAGCACGTCGGCCGCGCCCTCCATCTCCTTCATGCCGAAGCCGCCGCCTGATGTGAACACCGGAAACACCGTCTTGTGCGAGGTGTCCTTGGCGAGCATCGTCGTGGTGATGGAGCAGCCGCCCTCCAGCGAGCGCACCGCTTCGCCGGCGATCAGCGTCTTGCCGCGCAGGATGCCGTGCTGGTCGGGGAACGACAGGCGGATGACTTCGAGGTTCTTCTCCTCGACGATGCGGCGGAGGCGTTGTGCGGCCTCCTTCTGCTCATCCGACCACAGACCGTGACGCTCGACGAAGCTCACCGCGTCACTCCTTTTCAGTCGTCATTGCGAGGAGCAAAGCGACGAAGCAATCCACATCTCCACAAGCGGCGCGATGGATTGCTTCGCTTCGCTCGCAATGACGGAAGGACATGATTATTCCGCCGCCGTCAGATGATGCACCTTGCCGGCGATCTCGCGCGGCACCGGGGCGGCCCATGGCGCGCCGCGGCGGCGCTTGACGTCGACCTCCATCCAGTAGAGCTCCCAGCCCTGGGTCGGCCCGATGCCGTCCATCGTCGCCGGGCCCTGGATGCTGCGCGCGGAGGCGTCGTCGAGGAACAGCATCGGTGTCTGCCCGCCCTCCACCTTCTCGATCTCCTGTCGCAGCAGGCGACGGTACTGCACGATCGCCTTGTCGCTCTGCCCGAGATGCTCGTTGGTGCGGTCCTGGATCGGGCCCATCGATTCCACCGCCCACTGGTCATGCACGTTGATGTCGGTGCCCATGCCGGTATAGGTCTCGGTCGCCTGCTCATGCGGGTCGAAGCCGTAATCGTTGCTCTTGTTCTTGCGCGACTTGTAGTCGGGCAGCGTATAGAGCTCGAGCCGCTGGTCGCGCATCTTCTGCTTGTCGACCGGCGCCGCGTAGCTGGTGAAGATCGCATACCAGTAGCAATTCTCGTCATCGACCGGCACGTGCCATTGCGTGATCGTCATCTCGGTCGACATCGGAATCACGAAGCCGTGCGGGAACAGCTGGTTAGTGACGCGCACATGGGTGCGCTCGTCGTCGAGCTGGCGCAGCGCGATCAGGCGCAGACCGTATTCGGTGTGCTCGACATTGATGATGGGGCGATCATATTCGCGCAGGATCTTGGTCATCGGCATGTCGCTGCCGGCCGAGGCGCCGCGGAATTGCTTGCCGTAGGCGGCCGAGGTGTCCTCGTCCTCGAAGAAGCGATGCAGAAAGGAGGCGTGCGCCGGATCGATGCCGACCTCGAGCGCCTGCAGCCAGTTGCAGTTCATGTGGCCCTTGAATGCGAACGTATGGCTGCCGGGTGCGACGAAGCAATCGAGCTCCGGAAACGCGGGCGGGGCGCCTTCGCCGAGCCAGGCCCACAGGATGCCGCTCTTCTCGACCACGGGATAGGAGCGCTGTTTGATGCCCTTGCAGAGCTGCGAGCCGGCCGGTTCCGCCGGCGTCTCGATGCACTGGCCTGACGTGTCGAACAGCCAGCCGTGGAAGGCGCAGCGTAGCCCGCCATTCTCAAGCCGGCCGAAGGCGAGGTCGGCGCCGCGATGCGCGCAGTGGCGATCGATCAGCCCGTAACTTCCGTCCTCGCCGCGGAACAGCACCAGGTTCTCGCCGAGCAGCCGCACCGGTCGTACCGGGCGCGGCCCGTCCAATTCGTCCACCAGCGCCGCCGGCTGCCAGTAGCTCCGCATCAGCTTGCCGCAGGGGTCCTTGCGGCCGGTGCGGGTGATCAGATCGTTCGCTTCCTGGCTCATCATGGCGGCGTCTCCCGGATTTGGATTTGTTCGCCTATTGAACGAATGTGCGAATTATGCCATGTCTGTTTTGGACAGCAAGCGCAATTTTTGAACCGTTCAAAGCCGCAACCCAACCTAAAACGCCATGCCCAAGCTGAAACGGACCGATCAGGACGAGCGCGCCACCGACTTCGTCGAGGCGCTCGATCGCGGCCTGCGCCTGTTGCAGGTGTTCGGCACCGTGTCCGGCCCGGCAACGCTGAGCGATCTGGCGCGTGCCGCCGATCTGCCGCGCGCCACCGCCCGACGCATCCTGTTCACGCTCGCGCATGGCGGCTTCGTCGCCACCGACGGCAAGCTGTTCACGCTGACGCCGCATGTGCTGACGCTGGCCGGCTCGTTCCTGCAATCCAACCAGGTGGTGACGGTGCTGCAGCCGGTGCTCGATCGCATCGCGACGGCAGCGCAGGAGATCGCCTCGCTCGCACTGCTCGACGGCGACGACGTCGTGTTCGTGGCGCGCTCGAGCCCGACGCGGGTGTTCTCGGCGGGTCTCGACATCGGCTACCGGCTGCCGGCGTTCTGCACCTCGGTCGGCCGCGCCATGCTCGGCCGGCTCACCGATGCCGAGCTCGCGGCGCGGCTGAAGACGATGCGCCGCGATCCGGTGACGGCGCAGACCGTCACCGATCCGAAGAAGCTGCTCGCCACCATCATCGCCGATCGCGCGCAGGCCTATTCCCTCGTCGACCGCGAGGCCGAGCCGCATTTCCGCTCGATCTCGGTGCCGGTGCACCGCTACGACGGCACCATCGTCGCCGCGATCAACATGGGCGCCCATGTCGATCGCGTGCCGGCCAAAGAATTGATCGACCGTTTCCTGCCGCTGCTGCGCGATGGCGCTGATGATGTGAAGAGCCGGTTGCTGTAGTTTTAATGCGTGGGAGGTCCCTCATAGTGAGGAGCGCGAAGCGCGTCTCGAACCATGAGGCCCGACTAGTGGCCTCGTCCTTCGAGACGCTTGCTGCGCAAGCTCCTCAGGATGAGGGGATAAACCGGTTGTGACGCAGTAGTTGTGGTGCGCCTAAAGCGCCACGCTGCGCAGCCCGAACGAGCGCGCCTCGTTCTGCAGCACCGGCCGCACCGAATCGATCAGCCGCGCGGCGGCGGCGTCGACGGAGAGGCCCGCGGTGTCGACCACTGCCGATGCGCGCGCGTAAAGCGGCTCGCGGCTGACCAGGATGTTGCGCAATTCCGCCATCGCCGAGCGATCGTCGGCCATCGGGCGCAGATCGCCCTGGCGGCGGACCCGGGCCATGTGCTCTTCCGGTTCGGCCTTCAGCCATATCGTGTAGAACGACGACAGGATCAGATCGAAGGTCAGCGCCTCGGAGACGATGCCGCCGCCGGTCGCCAGCACCATCAGTTCCTTGCGCGCGAGCAGCTGCGTCAGCGCGGCCTGCTCCATGCGGCGAAAGCCCTCCTGGCCGTACAGCGCGATGATCTCGGCAACCGAGAGGCCGTTCTGCGCCTCGATCTCCTTGTTGAGCTCGACAAAGCTCCAGCCGATCTTCTTCGCCAGCATCCGCCCGAGCGTGGTCTTGCCGGCGCCGCGCAGGCCGATCAGCGCGATCCCGGAGAACGACGCGCGGCGTGGTGCCAGCGGGCTGCTGCCGGCGAGCATGTCCTTGGCCTGGGCGATCTGGCTCGGCGACGCCTTGCGCAGGAGATCGCGGATGACGGCCCAGTCCGGCACGGGCTCGCTGGAGGGGATCAGGTCCTCGAGATGCGCCCCCATCGCGCCTGCGACACGGCGCAGCAGCACGATCGAGACATTGCCTTTGCCGCTTTCGAGCTGGGCGATGTAGCGTTCGGAAATGCCGGAAACCTTGGCGAGCACCTTGCGCGACATGCCGCGCAGGGCGCGCATCGTGCGCACGCGCTGGCCGAGCTGCTCAAGGAAGTCGGTTTCCGGGTCGTTGGCTGCGGTCATGATCCCTGTGCGACGCGCGGTCCTGACTGAATCAGACCGAGGTTCTAGGAAACATAGTGCCGATAAAGATTGACAGCAAGCCAGCGTAGTGGCTTTGTATGAATTATAATTCTTAAATTCACAGGAGAGGGAAGCGTGGCACGTCCGGGTCCGAGGAGCGGAGCATGACTTACAACGCGGTCTCCTGGCTGCTCGACCGCAACGTCGATGAAGGCCGCGGCGACAAGGTCGTGTTCGACGATACGGTGTCGCAGATCACCTATGGCCAGTTGCGGCAGCAGACCCGCCGCGTCGGCAACATGCTGCGCCGGCTCGGCGTCCGCCGCGAAGAGCGGGTCGCCATGATCATGCTGGACACGGTCGATTTCCCGATCGTGTTCCTGGGCGCGATCCGCGCCGGCGTGGTGCCGGTGCCGCTCAACACGCTGCTGACCGCGGAGCAGTATGGCTACATCCTCGGCGATTGCCGGGCCCGCGTGCTGTTCGTGTCGGAGGCGCTGCTGCCGGTCGTGAAGGACATCATCGCGCGCATGCCCGACCTCGAGCATGTCGTGGTCTCCGGCAAGGATGCGCACGGCCACAACAAGCTGTCGGACGAGATCGCGCGCGAGAGCGACGTGTTCGCGACCGCGCCGACCCATGCCGACGAGCCGGCATTCTGGCTCTATTCGTCGGGCTCGACTGGCATGCCGAAGGGCGTGCGCCATCTGCATTCCAATCTCGCGGCGACCGCGGAGACCTACGCGAAACAGGTGCTCGGGATCCGCGAGGATGATGTCGGCCTCTCGGCGGCAAAGCTATTCTTTGCCTACGGACTCGGCAATGCGCTGACCTTCCCGATGTCGGTCGGCGCCACCACGGTGCTCAATTCCGAGCGGCCGACGCCGGCGGTGATGTTCGCGCTGATGAACAAATATCATCCCAGCATCTTCTTCGGCGTGCCGACCCTGTTCGCGGCGATGCTGAACGACGAGGCGACGAAAACGCAGTCCGGCGGCAATCGCCTGCGGGTCTGCACCTCGGCCGGCGAGGCGCTGCCGGAATCGGTCGGCAATGCGTGGCGCGCGCGGTTCGGCGTCGACATTCTCGACGGCGTCGGCTCGACCGAGCTGTTGCACATCTTCCTGTCGAACGCGCCCGGCGACATCAAATATGGCTCGTCCGGCCGTCCGGTGCCCGGCTACAAGGTGCGGCTGGTCAACGAGCTCGGCGCCGACGTCGCGGACGGCGAGGTCGGCGAGCTCCTGGTCGATGCGCCGTCGGCCGGCGAAAGCTACTGGAATCAGCGCGCCAAGAGCCGCGCCACCTTCGAGGGCGCCTGGACCCGCACCGGCGACAAATATACGCGCGATGCCGACGGCCGTTACACCTTCTGCGGCCGCGCCGACGACATGTTCAAGGTCTCCGGCATCTGGGTGTCGCCGTTCGAGGTCGAGAGCGCGCTGATCACCCATCCCGCGGTGCTGGAAGCCGCCGTCGTGCCGGAGGCCGACCCGGAAGGCCTGCTCAAGCCGAAGGCCTATGTGGTGCTGCGGCCCGAAAGCTCGGCGGCCGGCCTGCACGAGGCGCTGAAGGAGCACGTCAAGCAGAAGATCGGCCCGTGGAAATATCCGCGCTGGATCGATGTCGTCGACAATCTGCCGAAGACGGCGACCGGCAAGATCCAGCGCTTCAAGTTGCGGCACGATGACGGCGCGCACTAGCGTTTCCACTGGCGTCGTCCCGGCGAAAGCCGGGACCCATACGCCGCGGCCTTCGTTTTGAGACACGCTGTTCGACGGCTTTTGCGCAACAACTGAAGCCTGTGGTTATGGGTCCCGGCCTTCGCCGGGACGACGATGAGGAAGGTCCTGCATGCAAAACCTAAACCCCACAGGCTTCCTCAGCATCGACGGTGCCGAGCTCGAATACCGCATGATCGGTCCCTCACCCGAGACCGCGCCGACCATCGTGATGCTGCACGAAGGCCTCGGCTCGGTCGGGTTGTGGGGCGACTTCCCCGAGAAGCTGCAGGCGGCGACCGGCGCCGGCGTGTTCGCCTATTCGCGATCAGGCTATGGCGCGTCGTCGCCGGCGAAGCTGCCGCGTCCGGTCGACTACATGCATCGCGAGGCGCTCGACGTGCTGCCGAAGCTGCTCGACCGGATCGGCTTCCGCCGCGGCTTGCTGCTCGGTCATTCCGACGGCGCGTCGATCGCGGCGATCTATGCCGGCGCGCATCAGGATCATCGCCTGCACGGCCTCGCGCTGCTGGCGCCGCACTTCATCGTCGAGGACATTTCGGTGCAGTCGATCGCCGAGATCAAGACGGCGTATGAGACCACCAATCTGAAGGAGAAGCTGGCGCGCTGGCACAAGGACGTCGACAACGCCTTCCATGGCTGGAACGGCGCCTGGCTCGATCCGGCATTCCGCGAGTGGGATATCTCCGACTATCTCGCCTATATCCGCGTGCCCGTGCTGATCGTGCAGGGCGCGGACGACCAGTACGGCACGATGCGGCAGGTCGAGATCGCCCAGGACGAGTGCTACTGCCCGGTCGACGTCGTGGCCATCGCTGGCGCCGGCCACTCGCCGCATCGCGAGGCGCCCTCAGTCACGCTGGAAGCGGTCACCGAATTCGCCAGGGCGGCGCTCCGGGACGACCCGGCACTGGCGGCCTGACCTTTGGTGCCGGTGCCAGGCCATTGGCCGAGCGAATGAATTTCCTGAACATGAAACAAAATGCATGTTTTTGCGTTTTGAACTAGACCAGATCGAAAACATGCATTATTGTGCATGGAAACATCGACGACGAACCTTCAAACGAACAACAGCAAGACAACAGATAAGGGTGGCCCATGGCTGGTGACGATCGCGTCCTTGCAGGCGGGGCGAAGTACATCGACTTCCAGACCGATCCGTCGCGCTACCGGCACTGGAAGCTCGACGTCGCCGGCGATGTCGCGACGCTGACCATGGACGTCGACGAGAACGCCGGCCTGTTCGAGGGCTACCAGCTCAAGCTGAATTCCTACGACCTCGGCGTCGACATCGAGCTTGCGGACGCTGTGCAGCGGCTGCGCTTCGAGCATCCCGAGGTCAAGGTCGTGGTGATGCGCTCGGGCAAGAACCGCGTGTTCTGCGCCGGCGCCAATATCCGCATGCTGGCGGGCTCGACCCATGCCCACAAGGTCAACTTCTGCAAGTTCACCAACGAGACCCGCAACGGCCTGGAAGACTCCAGCGAGAATTCCGGCCAGAGCTTCATCACCCTCGTCAACGGCACCGCGGCCGGCGGCGGCTATGAGTTGGCGCTCGCGACCGACCACATCATGATGGCCGATGACGGCGCCGCCGCCGTCGCGCTGCCGGAAGTGCCGCTGCTCGCGGTGCTGCCGGGCACCGGCGGGCTCACCCGCGTCGTCGACAAGCGCAAGGTGCGCCGCGACCATGCCGATTTCTTCTGCACCATCGAGGAAGGCATCAAGGGCAAGCGCGCCGTCTCCTGGCGCCTGGTTGACGAGATCGCGCCGAACTCCAAGCTCGAGGGCAAGCTCGCCGAGCGCGTCAAGGAATTCGCCGCCAGGTCGAAGCGCAACGGCGCCGGCAAAGGCATCGCGCTGGCGCCGTTGACGCGCACCATCGACGACAGCGCCATCCGCTACGGCTTCGTCAGCGTCGACATCGATCGCGCCGCGCGCATCGCCACCATCTCGATCAAGGCGCCGGAAACCACCGCGCCCGCCGACATCGACGGCATGATCGCGCAAGGGCCGACGTTCTGGCCGCTGCAGGTCGCCCGCGAACTCGATGA
Organism: Bradyrhizobium sp. Mp19; assembly: GCF_029952935.1. Classification (NCBI taxonomy): domain Bacteria; kingdom Pseudomonadati; phylum Pseudomonadota; class Alphaproteobacteria; order Hyphomicrobiales; family Nitrobacteraceae; genus Bradyrhizobium; species Bradyrhizobium sp. Mp19. The sequence continues at coordinate 108,779 of NZ_JASAUT010000026.1, forward strand.
CGCGATCCTGCATCTGCGCATCAACGAGCTCGAGATCGCGATGCTGGTGTTCAAGAGCCATGGCGACCGCGCCAATGTCGTGTCCTATGACGCGTTCCTGGAGGCCAACAAGGCGCACTGGCTGGTCAACGAGGTCAGGCATTACTGGAAGCGCGTGCTCAAGCGCATCGACGTCACCTCGCGCACGCTGGTGACGCTGGTCGAGCCCGGCTCCTGCTTCGTCGGCACGCTGGCCGAACTCGTGTTCGCCGCCGACCGCTCCTACATGCTGATCGGCCAGAAGCAGGGCGACAACCGTCCGCCGCCGGCGATCGAGCTGACGGCGATGAACTTCGGGCCCTATCCGATGAGCCACGGCCTGACCCGGCTGCAATCGCGCTTCCAGGCCGACCCAATGGATCTGGAGCGCGCGCAAGGCTCGATCGGCAAGGCGCTCGACGCGGAGGAGGCCGAGGAGCTCGGTCTCGTCACCTTCGCGCTCGACGACATCGACTGGGACGACGAGGTCCGCGTGTTCTTCGAGGAGCGCACCTCGTTCTCGCCCGACGGCCTCACCGGCATGGAAGCCAATCTGCGCTTCGTCGGCCCCGAGACTATGGAATCGAAGATCTTCTCCCGTCTCACCGCGTGGCAGAACTGGATCTTCCAGCGGCCGAACGCGGTCGGTGAGGACGGCGCGCTGCGCCGCTACGGTACCGGCCAGAAGGCGCAATTCGACATGACGAGGGTTTAGAGCAAACACCGCCGTCATCCCCGCGCAATGGCTTCGCCATTGTCGCTGGAGGTGCGAGCCTTGCGGCGCAATTGCGCCGCTGGGCGAGCCTCGAAGGATGATTGGAGGCAAGACCGCTAGACAAGCATCCTTCGAGACGCGCTACGCGCTCCTCAGGATGACGGCGGAGCAAGATGCGAGCCAGGATGAAAAGGAGGCTGCCATGAGCATGAACATCATGAACGTCGATTACTCGACCAAGATTCCGAACAATGTGAATCTCGCCGAGGACCGCCAGGTGCTCAAGGCCCTGGAGGGCTGGCACCCCGGCTACATGGACTGGTGGAGCGACATGGGTCCGGAGGGCTTCCAGGAGTCGCTCGTCTATCTCCGCACCGCCTATTCGGTCGATCCGCGCGGCTGGGCCAAGTTCGATTACGTGCGGATGCCCGAATATCGCTGGGGCATCTTGCTCGCGCCGCAGGAAGAGAACCGCGTCATTCCGTTCGGCGAAGATTACGGCAAGCCGGCCTGGCAGGAAGTCCCCGGCGAGCATCGCGCGATGCTGCGCCGCCTGATCGTGATCCAGGGCGACACCGAGCCGGCCTCGGTCGAGCAGCAGCGCCATCTCGGCAAGACCGCGCCCTCGCTCTACGACATGCGCAATCTGTTCCAGGTCAATGTCGAGGAAGGCCGCCATCTCTGGGCGATGGTTTACCTGCTGCAGAAGTATTTCGGCCGCGACGGCCGCGAGGAGGCGGATGATTTGTTGCGCCGCCGCTCGGGCGACGCGGATAGCCCGCGCATGTTAGGGGCCTTCAACGAGGCGACGCCGGACTGGCTGTCGTTCTTCATGTTCACCTACTTCACCGACCGCGACGGCAAGATGCAGCTGCACTCGCTGGCGCAGTCGGGCTTCGATCCGCTGTCGCGCACCTGCCGCTTCATGCTGACCGAGGAAGCCCACCACATGTTCGTCGGCGAGACCGGCATCACCCGCGTCGTGCAGCGCACCTGCGATGCGATGAAGGAAGCCGGCATCACCGATCCCAACGACATCGCCAGGATCCGCGCGCTCGGCGTGATCGACCTGCCGACCATCCAGAAGAAGCTGAACCTGCACTATTCGCTGTCGCTCGATTTGTTCGGCTCGGAAGTGTCGACCAACGCGGCCAATGCCTTCAACGCCGGCATCAAGGGCCGCTACAAGGAGACCACGATCGACGACGACCACCAGCTCAAGAGCTCGACCTATCCGGTCATGAAGATGGTGGACGGCCAGATCAAGATGGTCGACGAGCCGGCGCTGACCGCGCTCAATATGCGGCTGCGCGACGACTACACGCAGGACTGCGTCAAGGGCATGCTGCGCTGGAACAAGGTGATCTCGACCGCGGGCATCGACTACAAGCTCGCGGTGCCGAACACCGCCTTCCACCGCCAGATCGGCGAGTTCAAGGACGTCCATGCGACGCCCGATGGCCTCCTGATCGACGACGCCACCTGGACCAAGCGCAAGAACGACTGGCTGCCGTCGACCGCGGACGGCGACTTCATCGCCTCGCTGATGAAGCCGGTGACCGAACCGGGCGAGTTCGCCTCGTGGATCTCGGCGCCCAAGGTCGGCATCGACAACAAGCCCGGCGACTTCGAATATGTGAGGATCGAGAGCTGATTGGCCCGAGCATGATCCGGAAAAGTGTGAAGCGGTTTTCCGAAGAGATCATGCTCAAGCGACAGATTAGGTCGTGATGCGAGAATCGCATCATGACCTAACGGCTTCTTTCCTCAGGGAGAGAACAGGAAGGGGCGAGCCGAAAAGGTCCCGGGCTCGTCCCTTTCTTTTTTGATCAGATGCCGGTACGGAGCCCCGCGTCAATCGTCATTTGTAAGTTCGTCGGGCCACATCTGCGCGCCGTGAAGCACGCGCAGATGCGAACGGTCTCACCGTCGACAAAGTACGCCGCGACATAAGGTGCGCGCGGGATGACCAACTCGCGCGTGCCGGCGACGCGCCCGGGCCGGCCACTGTCAGGAAAGTCGAGCAGGCGCCGCGCAGCATCGGCAATCTGTTCGTCAACATGGACCGCCGCACGAGGATTCTCGGCCTCGATGTAGCTGAAAATGTCGTCGCGGTCGGATAACGCGAAGCGCGACAGGCGAGTTTCACCGTTTACGCCTTGTCGCTTTTCGAAGCGCGGCGGCGCGGCGTTGCGCGAAATGCGCTTCGACCTCGGAATCATCGAGACCGGGCCGGGTATCCGCTAACGCCTGGTGCACCTTCTCGCGAAACCAGCTGTCGTAAGCCTGGCTGTTGCTCACGAGCTCCAGTGGAAGCATTCCTTCATTGGCCGTGCGTGTCAGCAGAATCCGCACGGCGTCGGATACTGTGAGACCCATGTTCTCCAGAACCTCGGTGGCCTTTTCCTTTACGTCCGCATCGATGCGGGTCTGGATCAGGGCATTCGAAGCCATAGCGATCCCCTTCACTCGCATCGAATGTAATGCATTTGAATGACATGCGCCAGAGGCGTCACAGCCCTTTGGAAGCAGGTGAGCCAGCGACAAAACGGCCCCGTCCTTCGGCGGGGCCGTTGCCATAGATCGGTCGCGCAGTTGCGCTTTAGAAGGCACGGACGCTTAGCCCGCGATCTCCAGCCCTGCCGTCGCGTAGACCACGCCGCCATCGACCGCGATGGTGTTGCCCACGACATAGTCGCCGGCGCGCGAGGCGAGGTAGATGGCGGTGCCCGCCATGTCTTCGTCGGTACCGACGCGCTTCGCCGGCACACGCTTGGCGACCTCGTCGGCGTGGTCGCGCGCGGCGCGGTTCATGTCCGACTTGAAGGCGCCGGGCGCGATCGCGGTGACGTTGATGTTGTCCTTGACCAGGCGGGTCGCCATGCGGCGCGTCAGATGGATCACCGCGGCCTTGCTCGCGGCATAGGAATAGGTCTCCATCGGGTTGACGAAGATGCCGTCGATCGAGGCGATGTTGATCACCTTGCCCGGCCTGTCGTGCGTCGCCGCCGCGCGCAGCGGCTTGGCCAGCGCCTTGGTCAGGAAGAAGATCGACTTGACGTTGAGGTTCATCACCTTGTCCCAGCCGCTCTCCGGGAATTCGTCGAAGTCCGCGCCCCAAGCCGCGCCGGCATTGTTGACGAGGATGTCGAGCTTCGGCTCGCGCTTGATGATCTCGCCCGCGAGCTTCTCGCAGCCCTCGACGGTCGAGATGTCGATCGGCAGCGCGATGCATTCGCCGTCATAGGCGGCGGACAGCTCCTGCGCGGTCGCCTCGCAGGGACCTGCCTTGCGCGCGGTGATGTAGACCCTGGCGGCACCCTGCGCGAGGAAGCCGGCCGCGATCATCTTGCCGATGCCGCGCGATCCCCCGGTCACCAATGCGACGCGGCCCTTCAGCGAAAACAGATCCTTGAACATGCGCTCCTCCATTGCGTTGCCAGTGGTTCTGGGCGCGGCCGGGGATCGAGTCAAGGAGAGGGGAGGGATCGGTACCTCTCCTTGAAAAGGGGAGGTCGCATTGCACGACAGAGCAAAGCGGGTGGGGATCTGCTCTCTCCCCAGGCACCGTCGCTTGTGGCTGACCCCCATCCCGACCTTCCCCCTTTCAGGGGGAAGGGGAAGTCAGACCGAAATTGGGTTGCGCCGAGTCGGGATGGAAACGGGAAACGCGTTACGCCGCGTCGATGCGGCGGAAGCCGTTCCACACCGCGGTGGCGGCGCCTGAGGTCAGCACCGGCAGCAGGCGCGCGTCCTGGTAATTGCCGTTCAGCGAGACCCGCTGCAAGGCGGTGAGATGGTCGGCGCTTTCGGGAAACAGCATGCCCGGCCGCGTCGTCACCGCGGTCCGAAAGCCGATCGACCGGGCGAGGGCGAATTCACGCCGCCCGGCGGCGATCCGGTCGCCATAGGGATAGGCGAGATGCAGCGCCGGCCGCTGCAGCGCATCCTCGATCCGCGCCCGGCTGGTCGCGAGCTCGAACGATGCGATGGTCTCGCTCTGCCTGGCGAGATTGCAATGGGTGATGGTGTGCGCGCCGATCGTCACCAGCCGGTCGTCGGCGAAGCCGCGCAACTCGTCCCAGGACATGCAGAGCTCGCGCGCGATGCCGGTCTCGTCGACGCCGTGACGGGCGCACAGCGCTGATATCTCGGCCTGCATCGCCTGCTCGCCGGGCAGTGAACGCAGCCAGTCGTGCATGCGGCCGAAAGCAGTACGCTTGGCCTGCGCTGTCGCGGTGTCGATCCGCGTCATGGTGCCGTCGATCGGCACCTCGATCGCAGACGCCGCCGCGATCACCCGCTCCAGCGCGATCCACCACAATCTGCCGCAGCCCTCGGCGAAATCGCTCGCGACATAGACCGTGAACGGGGCGCCGAACTCGCGCATCACCGGCAGCGCGAAATCGCGGTTGTCGCGATAGCCGTCGTCGAAGGTAAAGCAGGCGAAGCGTCGCGCGAAATTCCGTTCGCTGAGACGGCGATGCGCCTCGTCGATGCTGATCACGTCGACGTCGAGCGCGCGCAGATGCGTCAGCATCGCGCGCAGGAAGTCCGGCGTGACCTCGAGATGATGGTTCGGCTGGAACGCATCGCCGCGCCGCGGGCGGACGTGATGCAGCATGAAGATGGCGCCGACGCCGGCGAAGATCGGCCGCAGCAGGATATGCGCACCCGAGAAATACAACGCCTCCATGCCGGCACGGATCACGGTGTTGCGGAGTTGTTTCATGAGGGCGCGGGCCGGCCGATTTGCATTCCGCGGCAAACTTAGCGAAAGACCACTGAAGAAACTGTTATCCCGGTCCGACATGGCGCCCCCGCCATGGGCGTCATTTGGGGTTTGACAGTCAGCCAAGGGTTTGTTTTCTCTCTGGTTCCCGACCCCGCAGGACGCTGAATGCACGGACTTTTCAAGTGGAGTAGCAAGTGGTGGCCGGGGGTGATTCCACTGGTCGTGCTTTGGGGTATTGCGGCCTGGATCAGCACCACAACGGTCGAAGCGGACCTTGCCGCGCGCTCTAATACCGCACTGAAGGACACTGTCCTCGACAAGCGCCGCATCAGCGTCGACGGGCGCGACGTGACGTTCGCGGCCAACGCCTTCTCCGAAGACGGCCGCCTCAGCGCGGTGGCGTCGGTCGAAGCCGTGCCCGGCGTGCGGCTGGTCAACGACGAGACCCGCCTTGTTCCCGAAGCCAAGCCCTTTGTCTGGTCTGCCGAACGCGACGTGGTGCGGGTCACGCTCGGCGGCAATGCGCCGCTGCCGTCGAGCAAGGGCAAGTTGACCGAGGCCGCGAAGGCCAGTCTCGGCGGCGTCGAGGTGGTGGATCAGATGGTGCTCGCCCGCGGCGCGCCGTTGCGGTTCGACGCGGCGGCGCTGCTGTTGCTCGACCAGATCGGCAAGCTGAAGGAAGGCAAGATCACGCTGACCGACAACAAGGTTGCCCTCGCCGGCATGGCGCGCGAGCTCGGCGGACGCGAAGCGGTCGCCGCGGCGCTGAAGAACCTGCCGGAAGGCTATTCGATCGCCGCCAACGACATCAAGGCGCCGCCTTACGTGTTCCAGGCCTACAAGGACCCGGTCGCGGTGACGCTGACGCTGACCGGCTACGTGCCCGACAACAACGTGCATGCCGCGCTGGTCGCCGCCGCCGGCCGCAAGTTCTTCAGCGAGAAGGTGGTCGATAATCTCAAGGCCAGCATCGGCGCGCCGTCGGGTTTCGCGGCCGCGGTGGTGCCGGCGCTCGGCGCGCTGTCGCGGCTGTCGACCGGAACGCTGGTGGTATCGGACCGCGAGGTGAAGCTGTCGGGCGATGCGCTCTACGATGCCGCCGCCGGCCAGATCCGCGACGGGCTCGGCAAGGATTTTCCGCAGGGCTGGCAGTACAAGGCCGAGGTCACGGTCAAGCCGGCGGCGGCCCCGGTCGATCCCACGGTGTGCCAGCAGCTGTTTTCCGAAATCCTCTCAAAGGGCAAGATCCGCTTCGAGTCGGGGAAGGCCGACATCGTGCCGGATTCCGCCGGCCTGCTCGACCGCCTGATCGAGACCGCGCTGCGCTGCCCCAATGCGACGATCGAAATCGCCGGCCATACCGACAGCGACGGCGAGGAGGCCGCCAACCAGGCGCTGTCGGAGCGGCGCGCGCAGGCCGTGGTGGATTACCTCGTGCGCGCCGGTCTGCCTGCCAGCCGCTTCACGCCGATCGGCTACGGCAGCACGCAGCCGCTGGCCGGCAACGAGAATGAAGACGGCAAGGCGCAGAACCGCCGCATCGAATTCGTGGTGAAGTAGCGATGACCGTGCTCGCGACATTCTTCTGGGGTTGGCTGCTCGGCGCGGCGCTGCTCGGCTTCTGCATGGGCTGGATCGCGGTGGTGCATCGGGCGCAGGGCGTCTCGAAGGTGTGGATGCGCTGGCTGGCACTGCTCGCCGCCGCGCTGGTGGCGGCGTCGTTCGCGCGGATCGTGCCCGGCCGGTTCGGCTACTGGCTCGATCTCTTCCTGGTCATGTTCGCGCTCTATCTCGTCGGCTGCGCGATCGGCTCCTGGCTGCGCGACTGGGTGGTTTCGCGCAGCAAGCCCGCGAGCTAACCTCAACCTCTTGATCCGGCGGGCCTGAGCGGCGTCGCCAAGCGCAGGGCGAGCCGCATTCATTTTAGCGCTTGACATTAATACGTACGTACGTATTAAATCGCAGCCATGCCAAAACCCTCTCTCCGCGATGCCATCCTCGACGCCGGCCTGAAGGAAATGTTCCGGACCGGCTATCACGGCACCAGCGTGCGCGACGTCACCGCCGCCGCCGGTGCGCCGCAGGGCTCCTTCACCAACCATTTCCGCTCGAAGGAGCTGTTCGCGTCCGAGGTGCTCGACCGCTACTTCCTCTATGTGCGCGGCCTCGTCGCCGAAGCGCTGGGCGACACGACGCTGGCGCCGCGCGAAAGGCTGAGAAGCTATCTCGATCTGATCACCGGCAAGCTCACGCATGACGGTTTCACCCGCGGCTGCCTGATCGGCGATTTCAGCCTCGAGGCGTCGGGCTCCAGCGAGATGCTGCGCGAGCAGCTCGACGACATCTTCCGGGAATGGCGCGCGCCGTTTGCCGCCTGCATCGCCGAGGCTCAGGCCATGGGCGAGATCGCCTCCGACTTCGATCCCGATCAGCTGGCCGATTTCCTGCTCGCATCCTGGCAGGGCGCGATGCTGCGCATGAAGGTCGAACGCAGCGAAGCGGCGCTGACGCGTTTCAAGACGATCGCATTCCAAACCGTGTTCAAGGAGTTGCCATGACCATATCCGCCGATATCAGCCTGCATCATCGCGCCGTGCTCGGGAGCACGATGGCCTATCGCGAGACCGGCCGCAGCGACGCGCCGCATGTGCTGTTCCTGCACGGCAATCCGACGTCGTCCTACATCTGGCGCAACATCATGCCGCTGGTCGCCCCCGTCGGGCATTGCATCGCGCCCGACCTGATCGGCTACGGCCAATCCGGCAAGCCCGACATCAGCTATCGCTTCTTCGACCAGGCGGACTATCTCGACGCGCTGATCGACGAACTCGGCATCGCCTCGGCCTATCTCGTCGCCCAGGACTGGGGCACGGCGCTTGCCTTCCACCTCGCGGCACGCCGTCCGCAACTGGTGCGCGGGCTCGCTTTCATGGAGTTCATCCGCCCGATGCGCGATTGGTCGGACTTCCACCAGCACGACGCCGCGCGGGAGACGTTCCGGAAATTCCGCACGCCGGGCGTGGGCGAGGCGATGATCCTCGATAACAATGCGTTCGTCGAACGCGTGCTGCCCGGCTCGATCCTGCGCACGCTCAGCGAGGAGGAGATGGCCGCCTACCGCGCGCCGTTTGCGACGCGCGAGAGCCGCATGCCGACCTTGATGCTGCCGCGCGAACTGCCGATCGCGGGCGAGCCGGCCGACGTTACTCAGGCGCTCACGGCGGCGCATGCCGCGCTCGCGGCATCGACCTATCCGAAGCTGCTGTTTGTTGGGTCGCCCGGGGCGCTGGTGTCACCGGCCTTTGCCGCCGAATTCGCCAAGACGCTCAAGCATTGCGCGGTCATTCAACTCGGCGCGGGCGGGCATTATCTGCAGGAGGATCATCCGGAGGCGATCGGCCGCTCTGTGGCCGGCTGGATCGCCGGCATCGAGGCCGCCTCCGCGCAGCGCCATGCCGCATGAGAGCAAAGAGGGCGCGACATGAGGAATGTCTCGATCACCTATTGCCGGCCGTGCGGCTATGAGAAGCGCGCGAAAGAGGCCGCGGCGCTGTTGCGCGAGCGCCTTGGCGTCGATGCGACGCTGATCCCCGGCAAGGGCGGCATCTTCGAGGTCAAGCTTGGCGACGAGGTTGTCGCCAGGCGCGCCAAGGGACATTTTCCCGATGCCGCCGAGATCGTCGCCGCGGTCACGGCCGCGCGGGATTGACGATCAGCCGAGCGCCTGTCGGCTGGCTAGCGGAAGATCATTCTCTATTCGGCCGTGCCGGTGCTTCACCGTAGTTTTCCGGATGGCCTTGCGGACCGTTCGGCGGGCTAACTGCGCGCACGCGCATGTCAAGTCTTGTCGAAGGCGGCGGGAAACGCGCATATTTGTGCACCCGCTGTCATGAATCATCCGTAATATCTTGAAGATGCGCGTTTTATTGTCTTTTGACGAATTCCACTCCGGTTTAAAACGCGCTACACGGGCCAGGGCACAGCGAAGCGCCGGCGGAGTTCGCCCGGGAGCCGTCGTCGCGGGATCGCAATTCGAGGTCTAGATGCTGGAAGCAATACGCAGGGCGATGGCGTTTCTGCGCCAGAAGCAAATCCTGCATCGGCTGGGTGTTGTCATCAGCATCGCCGTCATCGGCATCGCCTGCTACGTCCTGTATCACATGCTGCGCGGCATCGACACCAACGAGGTGCTCGAGGCCATCAAGAGCACCGAGCCGCGGCAGATTGCCCTGGCGGGACTGTTCGTCGCGGCGGGCTACTTCACGTTGACCTTCTACGATCTGTTCGCGGTGCGCGCGATCGGTCACGCCCATGTGCCCTACCGCATCAACGCGCTCGCGGCCTTCACCTCCTACTCGATCGGCCACAATGTCGGCGCCAGCGTCTTCACCGGCGGCGCGGTGCGCTACCGGATCTATTCGGCGTGGGGGTTGAACGCGATCGACGTCGCCAAGATCTGCTTTCTCGCCGGCCTCACCTTCTGGCTCGGCAATGCCGCGGTGCTCGGGCTCGGCATCGCCTACCACCCGGAGGCCGCCGCCAACATCGACCAGTTGCCGCCCTGGCTCAACCGGGCGCTGGCATTCGCGATCATCACCGCGCTGGTCGCCTATGTGGTCTGGGTCTGGACCCAGCCGCGGGTGGTCGGGCGCGGCCCCTGGACGGTGACCCTGCCGGGCGGTCCGCTGACGCTGCTGCAGATCGCGATCGGTATCCTCGACCTCGGCTTCTGCGCGCTGGCGATGTACGTACTGGTGCCGGACGAGCCAAATCTCGGCTTCGTCGTGGTCGCGGTCATCTTCGTGTCGGCGACCCTGCTCGGCTTCGCCAGCCACTCCCCCGGCGGCCTCGGGGTGTTCGACGCCGCCATGCTGGTCGGCCTCTGGCAGATGGACCGCGAGGACCTGCTCGGCGGTATGCTGCTGTTCCGGCTGCTCTACTATATTGCGCCGTTCGTCATATCTGTAATCTTGCTGACGTTTCGGGAGGTTATCGTCGGCGCCCGACTCAAACGGCTGCCGCAGGCTGATTCGGGTCCCCGCGCCGAGCCGCACCATGAGGCGGTTCTGGTTCGCAAGCGCGGTGACTCCGGGGTCTGATGAAGCGGCCCGATGCCTCCCGAGGGAAGGTCGCTATGACCGCGCCTGGGCGAGACATGAACCGACGGGATGAAAGCCGCCGCGATGGCAGTTGACGATTCGCATTCCTCCATCTTCTCGCCCTGGCCCGACCGGTTGCGCCACTCCGCGCTGATCCTGCTTGCCGCAGCGCTGGCGTTGAGCGTGGTGGTCGCGCTCGGCGAATTGTCGCTGGTGCGCGCCTGCGCCGTGTTCGTCTGCATCGCGGCCGCGGCGCTGGTGCCGTGGCGGCTGCATGATGCCGGAACCTCGCGCGAGGATGTCCGCGGCGTCAATCCGGTTGAGGCCGCTGCGGTCAGCGCGGTCGTCGCCGGCATGCCGGACCCGGCCGTGCTGCTCGATCGCGCCGGCCGCGTCATCCATCTCAACACCGCCGCGGCGCAGCTCGCGCCCGCGCTGCGCAAGAACGAACTGGCGCAATTTGCCCTGCGTTCGCCGGAGATCATCACCGCGCTGCGCGAGGCGATCGCGACCACCGAGCCGCGCCGCGCCACCTACACCGACCACGTTCCGGTCGATCGCTGGATGGAACTGGTGATCACGCCGGTGCCGGTGCCGACCCAGTTCGGCGGCACCGAGAAATGCATGCTGATGACCTTCCACGATCTGACGCCGCTGCGCCGGGTCGAGGAGATGCGCGCCGACTTCGTCGCCAATGCCAGCCATGAGCTGCGCACGCCGCTCGCCGCGCTGTCTGGCTTCATCGACACGCTGCAGGGGCCGGCGCGTGAGGACGCACGGGCGCGCGAGCGCTTCCTTGGCATCATGCACACCCAGGCGACCCGCATGGCGCGGCTGATCGACGACTTGCTGTCGCTGTCGCGGGTCGAACTGTCGGCCCATGTACGGCCCGAGGCCTCGATCGATATCGTGCCGATCATCCGCCAGGTGGCCGACGGGCTCGAGGCACTGGCCAGCGAGCGCCAGGTCGAGATCGAGGTCGATTTGCCTCAGGCCCCGGTCATGATCGCCGGCGACCGCGAGGAACTGCTCCGCCTGTTCGAGAACCTGATCGAGAACGCTCTCAAATACGGCGCCTCCGGGGGCCGCGTCATAGTGTCGCTGAATCAGGCCGTTTCGGGCGCATCGGGCGAGGGGACCCCCGAAATCCGTGTCATGGTACGGGATTTCGGCCCCGGCATCGCCCCGGAGCACCTGCCGCGACTGACCGAGCGCTTCTACCGGGTCGACGTCGGCGACAGCCGCAACCAAGGCGGAACGGGCCTCGGATTATCGTTGGTGAAACATATTCTTAACCGTCATCGCGGGCGTCTTTTGATCGAGAGCGTGCCCAAGAACGGCGCCACTTTTACCGCCTGTTTTCCCCGCCCGAAGACCCCGTTACCAACCCAAAGCTAAGCGTTTTCAGCTGGTTAGCGCTGTCATCCAACTGTCATCCAACCTTCGTAAAAGCAGCACCGACCGCTCCTAGATGGACCGGCGTGAGCGCGATCGGGCGCATTCGGCGCTTCGCTCACTGGATGGAGACAACCCATGAATTTCATCAAAGCAATCGTCGCAGCCGGCATGATCGCCGCTTCGACGTCGGCCTTCGCTGCCGATATTACCGGCGCGGGCGCGACGTTTCCGTTCCCGATCTATTCGAAGTGGGCTGACGCCTACAAAAAGGAGACCGGCAACGGTCTGAACTACCAGTCGATCGGCTCCGGCGCCGGCATCAAGCAGATCCAGGCCAAGACCGTGACCTTCGGCGCCACCGACGCGCCGCTCAAGCACGAGCAGCTCGAGAAGGACGGCCTCGTCCAGTGGCCGATGGTGATGGGCGCGATCGTCCCGGTCGTGAACCTCGAAGGCATCAAGCCGGGCGACCTGATCCTGTCGGGCGAAGTGCTCGGCGACATCTATCTCGGCAAGATCACCAAGTGGAATGACGCGGCGATCGCCAAGCTCAATCCGAAGCTGACCCTGCCGGGCGATGCGATCACCGTCGTGCGCCGTTCGGACGGTTCGGGCACCACCTTCAACTTCACCGACTATCTCTCCAAGTCGAACGCCGACTGGAAGTCCAAGGTCGGTTCCGGCACCGCGGTCGAATGGCCGGTCGGCGTCGGCGCCAAGGGCAACGAAGGCGTTGCCGGCAACATCAGCCAGACCAAGAACGCGATCGGCTATGTCGAATACGCCTATGCCAAGCAGAACAAGCTGACCTACACCGGCTTGGTCAACAAGGCCGGCAAGACCGTGCAGCCGACCATCGCTGCCTTCCAGGCCGCCGCCTCGAACGCCGACTGGGCCAAGGCTCCCGGCTACTACGTGATCCTGACCGACCAGCCGGGCGAAGCCTCCTGGCCGATCACCGCGGCGACCTTCATCCTGATGCACAAGGACTCGACCGACAAGGCGGCCTCGCAGGAAGCGCTCAAGTTCTTCAAGTACGCCTTCGAGAAGGGCGACAAGGCGGCCGAAGAGCTCGACTACATCCCGATGCCGGACTCGGTCGTCAAGCTGATCGAAAAGACCTGGTCCTCGGACATCAAGAGCTAAGTCCGACGTTGCGACAGGACCTGTGCCGACCCGATCGCGGCACAGGTCGAGCGACCAAGACCCGGTCTCCATCACCGCGGCAACAAGCGCGGGATCGAGGCCGGGGTTCGCGCCTCAAGGGGCGTGGCTGGAACGACGACGCCCGGCCAAATGCGTCAGTGAAGATCGCTTCGGGGCGTAGCGGTTTGCGTGGCTTTTGCATACTAAAGAGGGGATTGGCGTGGCAGACATGGCTGTTCAGAGCGATGTGATGGAAGCCGCGGGACCTTACGATCGCGCCAAGGCCCTCAGCGCCTTCAAGCTCGGTGACCTCACCTTCTATTGGATCACCCGCATCTCGGCGATCTCGGTTCTGTTGATCCTCGGCGGCATCATCCTGTCGCTGATCGTCGGCGCCTGGCCGGCGATGAAGGAATACGGCTTCGCCTTCCTGTGGACGCAGCGCTGGGCGCCCTCGGCCGATCCGCCGGTGCTCGGCGCGCTCGGCCCGATCTACGGCACGCTGATCACCTCCGTCATCGCGATGATGATCGCCATTCCGGTCGGCATCGGCATCGCCGTGTTCCTCACCGAGCTCTGCCCGCAAGTGCTGCGCCGCCCGATCGGCATCGCGATCGAGCTGCTCGCCGGCATCCCGTCGATCATCTACGGCATGTGGGGGTTCTTCGTGCTGGGCCCGTTCCTGGCCAACACCTTCCAGCCCTTCATGATCCGGATCTTCGAAGGCGTCCCGGTGCTGGGCGCGGTGTTCGCCGGTCCGCCGTCCTATCTCAGCCTGTTCAACGCCGCGCTGATCCTTGCGATCATGGTGCTGCCCTTCATCACCGCGATCTCGGTCGACGTGTTCAAGACCGTGCCGCCGGTGCTGAAGGAAGCCGCCTACGGCATGGGCTGCACCACTTGGGAAGTCGTCCGCAACGTCGTGATCCCCTACACCCGCGTCGGCGTGATCGGCGGCATCATGCTGGCGCTCGGCCGCGCCCTCGGCGAGACCATGGCGGTGACCTTCATCATCGGCAATTCGTTCCGCATCTCGTCGTCGATCTTCGCGCCGGGCACCACGATCTCGGCGGCGATCGCTAGCGAGTTCGCCGAGAGCGACGGCCTGCATCAGTCCGGCCTGATCCTGCTCGGCCTGCTGTTGTTCGTGCTGACCTTCTTCGTGCTCGCCGGCGCGCGGCTGATGCTGATGCGGCTTGAAAAGAAGGCGGGGAAGTAACGCCATGAACCCGATCTACAAATCCCGCCGCCGCAGCGACATCGTCATCCGCGCACTCTGTGTCGGCGCGGCGCTGTTCGGCGTCACCTGGCTGGCGCTGATCCTGATCACGCTGGTCTATAACGGCCTTGCCGGCCTCAGCGTGCAGCTGTTCACCCAGAACACGCCGCCGCCCGGCTCGACCGAAGGCGGCCTGCTCAACGCCATCGTCGGCTCGCTCATCATGACGGTGATCGGCGTCGGCATCGGCGCGCCGCTCGGCCTGTTCGCCGGCACCTACCTCGCCGAATACGGCAAGCACGACAAGCTGACCTCGGTGATCCGCTTCATCAACGACATCCTGCTCAGCGCGCCCTCGATCATCATCGGCCTGTTCATCTATGGTGCGGTGGTGGTGCCGATGCGCGGCTTCTCGGCGATCGCAGGCAGCCTCGCGCTCGCGGTGATCGTGATCCCGGTCGTGCTGCGCACCACCGAGGACATGCTGCTGCTGGTGCCCAATCCGCTGCGCGAGGCCGCCTCCGCGCTCGGTCTGCCGCGTTCGCTGGTGATCAAGCGGATCGCTTATCGTGCCGCGCGATCGGGGCTGATCACCGGCGTGCTGCTGGCGACCGCCCGCGTCGCCGGCGAGACCGCGCCGCTGCTGTTCACCGCGCTATCGAACCAGTTCTTCAGCCTGGATCTGACCAAGACGATGGCCAACCTGCCGGTGACCATCAACAACTTCGTGCAGAGCCCCTACGCCTACTGGAAAGAGCTGGCGTGGAGCGGTGCGCTGCTCATCACATTCACCGTGCTCGCGTTGAATATCGGCGCGCGTATCCTTGGTGCCGAAAGGGCCGCAAAATGACCGAGCTTTCCGTCTCCACGACTGCCGCGGGCCACGTTCCCCAGGTTCCGCTGCCGGAAGCGCCGCCGAAAGTCACGGTGCGCAACCTCAACTTCTATTACGGCGAGCACCACGCGCTGAAGAACATCAACCTGACGCTCGGCACCAACCGCGTCACGGCGTTCATCGGCCCGTCCGGCTGCGGCAAGTCGACCCTGCTGCGCATCTTCAACCGGATGTATGACCTCTATCCGGGCCAGCGCGCGGTCGGCCAGCTGATGCTGGACCAGACCAACATTCTCGACCCCAAGCTCGACCTCAACTTGCTGCGCGCGCGGGTCGGCATGGTGTTCCAGAAGCCGACGCCGTTCCCGATGACGATCTACGAGAACATCGCCTTCGGCATCCGCCTCTACGAGAAGATCTCGAAGTCCGAGATGGACGACCGGGTCGAGAAGGCGCTGCGCGGCGGCGCGCTGTGGAACGAGGTCAAGGACAAGCTGAACGCCTCCGGCCTGTCGCTCTCCGGCGGCCAGCAGCAGCGCCTGTGCATCGCGCGCACCGTGGCGGTGCGCCCCGAGGTGATCCTGTTCGACGAGCCGTGCTCGGCGCTCGACCCGATCTCGACCGCCAAGGTCGAGGAGCTGATCCAGGAGCTCTCCGAGGACTACACGATCGCGATCGTCACCCACAACATGCAGCAGGCGGCGCGCGTCTCCGACAAGACCGCCTTCATGTATCTCGGCGAGCTGATCGAGTTCGACGACACCAACAAGATCTTCACCTCACCGAGCGATCGGCGCACCCAGGACTACATCACCGGCCGGTTCGGTTGACCGGCGCATGATCCGGAAAAGTGGAAACCGGTTTTCCGATCAGGTCATGCTAAAATTCAGGACACGAAACCATGATCCCCGGGATCATGGTTTGAGGGAGACAAGCGATGGCTTCTGAACATACCGCCAAGGCATTCGACAGCGACCTGCAGGAGTTGACCCGCCTGGTCGCCGAGATGGGCGGCCTGGTCGAGCGGATGATTACCGAGTCGGTCGACGCGCTGATCCGTCGCGACGTCGCGCTCGGCAAGCGCGTGGTCGCCGCCGACATCGAGATCGACAATCTGCAGCGCAACATCGAAGAGCGCGCGGTGCTGACGATCGCGCGCCGCCAGCCGATGGCGATCGACCTGCGCGAGATCGTCAGCGCGATGCGCGTCGCCACCGACCTCGAGCGGATCGGCGACCTCGCCAAGAACATGGGCAAGCGCGTCGCGGCGCTGGAGAGCGATTTCCAGCCGCTGAAGTTGATCCGCGGCCTCGAGCACATGACCGACCTCGTGCTGTCGCAGGTCAAGTCGGTGCTCGACGCCTACGCGGCGCACGACCTGCCGGCCGCGATGAACGTCTGGAAGGGCGACGAGGAGGTCGATGCGATCTGCACCTCGCTGTTCCGCGAACTGCTCACCTACATGATGGAAGATCCGCGCAACATCTCGTTCTGCATCCATCTGATGTTCTGCGCCAAGAACATCGAGCGGATCGGCGATCACGCCACCAATATCGCAGAGACCGTGTTCTACATGATCGAGGGCCAGCAGATCACCGACAAGCGCCCGAAGGGGGACATGACCACTTTTGCCACCACGGTGCCGGGCAACTGAGGCATGATCGGCAAGCGGGGAACCGGCAAGAGCGAAACTGGATGATCCTCGCGACAAATCGTTTCCGCGGGGACTATGCTCAAGGAAGTAAGCGTTTCGGTTTGCGTCTGGGCAACGGATCACCACAGAGAAAGAACTTAAACCGATGAGCGCACGCATTCTGGTAGTCGAAGACGAGGAAGCGCTGACGACGCTGTTGCGCTACAACCTCGATGCGGAAGGCTACGATGTCGAGACGGTGGGGCGCGGCGACGATGCCGACACGAGGCTGAAGGAGCGCGTTCCCGACCTCGTGGTGCTCGACTGGATGCTGCCGGGCCTGTCCGGCATCGAACTGTGCCGCCGCCTGCGGGCGCGGCCCGAGACCAAGCAGCTTCCGATCATCATGCTGACCGCGCGCGGCGAGGAAAGCGAGCGCGTGCGCGGGCTTGCCACCGGCGCCGACGATTACATCGTCAAGCCGTTCTCGGTGCCGGAACTGCTGGCGCGGGTGAAGGGCCTCTTGCGCCGCGCGAGCCCCGAGCGGCTTGCGACCGTGCTGACCTATGGCGACATCGAGCTCGACCGCGAGAAGCGCCGCGTGGCGCGCTCCGGCCGTCCGATCGATCTCGGGCCGACCGAGTATCGCCTGCTCGAATTCTTCCTCGAACATCCCGGCCGCGTGTTCAGCCGCGAGCAACTGCTCGACAGCGTCTGGGGCCGCGACATCTACATCGATGAACGCACCGTCGACGTGCATATCGGCCGCCTGCGCAAGCTGCTCAATCCGGGCCGCGAGCAGGATCCGATCCGCACCGTGCGCGGCGCCGGCTACGCGCTCGACGACCGCTTTGCCAAGGCCGAGCCGCAGCCGTAATGGCCGTTGCGGGATTCATATCCCGTAGCACGGTGTCGTCCCGGCCTAGTGCGCAATTGCGCACGGGAGCCGGGACCCATACGCCGCGGCCGGCGTAATCGGCACGGGGCCAGACGGCTTTCTAACAACACGCATTAGTGGTTATGGGTCCCTGTGTCTTGGAAGTCTGTCAGGATGAGGGTGGGCGGGAAGCCGTTGGGTCCTTGGCGCTTGA
>NZ_JASAUT010000027.1:0-121286 GCF_029952935.1 Bradyrhizobium sp. Mp19
CTAGTGTGCTTTATGAATGCGAAGTTCGTGAAGGTGGTTGCCGCGAAATCGCACGAACTTCGCATTCAGCACACTAGGTCGCGCCCTTCTCGTACGACGAGATCTCGATCAGGCTGCCGTCGGGGTCGCGGCAATAGACCGAGCGCAGCGTGCCGCGCGCGCCTTGCTTGGCCACCGGGCCTTCCTCGATCCTGACGCCATTGGCCTTCAGATGCGCGACCACTTCCGCGGGCGTGCTCGAGGTGAGGAAGCAGAGATCGTCGCTGCCGGCCGCCTCGTGATCGGCGGTGAACCAGTCCACCTTGTCGGCATCGCGCGGCCGCACATTGATCTTCTGGTTGCCGAACACCAGCGAGGTGCGCGGTGTCTTGCCCTTGCCGGGGTCGAACACCTTCACCTCCATGCCGAGGATCCTGCTGTACCAGGCAACCGAGCGCACGACATCGGTGACGTTGATCACGAGATGGTCGAGCCCATTCACCTTGACGGACATGATCGATCCTCTTCGGTCCAGAGTGCTTTCGAGCGATGTGGTCGCCGGTTCTGGTGCGATCAGAGCCGAAGCTTAGTCTTTCGTCGCGGTCGACGGCGCACGTGTCGCACTGGCCGCTTCAGGCATTGTTTGTTAAAACCGCGCCGCACGCAACGCAACAGAAACGGGCAGGGCGCCAAACCCTGCTGGATTGGGAGAAACTTCATGATTTCACGCCGTACCGCGCTGGGCCTGATCGGGTCGGGGATTTCGACATTCGCGATCGGCCGCGCTTCCGCTGCCGACTATCCGGCGCGGCCGGTGCGCTGGATCGTGGGTTATCCGCCGGGCGGCGCCACCGACATCATCGCGCGCCTGGTCGGGCAGCGGCTGTCGGAGAGGCTCGGGCAGCAATTCGTGATCGAGAACAAGCCGGGCGCCGGCAACAATATCGGCACCGAGGCGGCGATCAACGCCGAGCCGGACGGCTACACCGTGCTGCTGGTCAATCCGGCCAATTACATCAACGCCTCGCTCTACGCCAATCTGAAGTTCAACTTCGTGCGCGATGTCGCGCCGGTTGCTTCATTCAATCGCGTGCCGAACGTGATGACCGTCAACAAGGACGTGCCGGCCAAGACCGTCGCCGAGTTCATCGAATATGTGAAGGCCAATCCCGGCAAGGTGAACATGGCCTCTTCCGGCAATGGCACCTCGGTGCATCTCTCCGGCGAGATGTTCATGGCGATGACCGGCTGCAAGATGCAGCACGTGCCGTATCGCGGCGCCGCGCCCGCGATCACCGACATGCTCGGCGGCCAGGTGCAGGTGATCTTCGACAACATGCCCTCGATCATCCAGCACATTCGCTCCGGCGCGTTGCGCGCGCTGGCAGTGACGTCAACGGAGCGATCCTCGCAACTGCCCGATGTTCCGTCGGTCGCCGAAACTGTGAAGGGCTACGAGGCGAGCGCGCTGTTTGGCATGGGCGCGCCGAAGAACATGCCGAAGGAAGTTATCGCCAAGCTCAACACCGAGATCAACGCCGTGCTCGCCGAACCCGACATGAAGAAGCGCCTGGTCGAGCTCGGCGGCGATCCGCTGATCCAGACGCCGGAAGCCTTCGGCAACGACATCAAGGCCGAGACCGACAAGTGGAAGAAGGTGGTCGAGTTCGCCGGCCTCAAGGTCGAGTAGGCTTCGCAAGAGGTGCGATGCTGGATCGCGCGGGACTAATGTGGCCCGCGCGGTACAGCCGGTCCCTGGCCGAAGCCAAATTCGTCGGCCTTGACGCGGAATAAAATGACGTTCAGGAACCTTACAAAAGATGCCGTATCTTGCTAACTGCGGCATCCGAGGAGCCGGATCATGCGCGCATCGGGATTGGCAATGCTTGTTCTGGGAACGGTGACGCTCGCCGGCGCGGCGAGTATCACGCCCGCTTCCGCCGATCCTTATGACTACCCATGGTGTGCGCAGGGCCCGAGCCTGGGCTATCCCGGCGAATGCGCCTATCGAACCTACGAGCAATGTCTCGCGAGCGTGTCCGGCCGCTATCTCTATTGCGGCGAGAATCCGCGCTTCCTGTTCAGCGAACCGCCGCCGCCACCGCCGGGCCGCTATCAGCGCCGGCACCGGACCGTTTATCCCGACTAGCGTTGCGGCATTACCGCAAGGCGGTCTGTCGCCACCGTTCCTGACGTTCCTCCCCGCGCCGGGCCATCCTGACGCGATCGTGAAGTCGCGCGCTTGACGTCGCGCCGTTTGCGCCTATACTAAACCACATGGTTAAGTATCAGGACGAAACGCTGGACCGCACCTTTGCCGCGCTATCCGATCCCACCCGCCGCGCGCTGCTGGCGCGGCTCGGCGAGCAGGACAGCCTGTCGGTGAGCGAGCTGGCGCAGCCGTTCGCGATGTCGTTACCCGCGATCATGAAGCATCTCGACGTGCTCACCGATGCGGGTCTCGTCGCGCGCGAAAAGACCGGCCGCACGGTGGCGTGCCGGCTCACCGCGCGGCCGATGGAGCAGGCGATGAACTGGCTCAATCGCTATGCGCAATTCTGGTCCGACAACCTCGACCGCCTTGCCGCTTTTGTGGAGGAAGATCCATGGCAAACAAATCCGCAGTCGCCGCCGACGCCGGCCTCGCCGCGCGCCCAAGCCTCACCCTCACGCGGCGGCTCCGCGCGCGGCCGGAAAAAGTCTACGCCGCGTGGACCGAACCGGAAAATCTAGCGCAGTGGTTCGGACCGGGTGGAGTCAAGCCGGCCACGACACGCGCGGAGCTCGATGTCCGCGTCGGTGGACGCTATCGCATCGGATTCATCGGCACGAACGGCGAGTATCACGAGGTCGGCGGCGTCTATCGTGAGGTGGTGCCGAACGAGAAGCTGGTGTTCAGCTGGGCCTGGCATTCGACGCCCGAACGCGAATCCGAGGTGACGATATCGATCAAGCCCGATGCCGGCGGTACGCTGCTCACCTTCCATCACGCGCAGTTCGTCGATGAGACCGCCCGCGACAACCACCAGCGCGGCTGGACCGCATTCCTCGGCAATCTGGAAAGCTTTGTCGACGCCTGATCTGCAAAGGAGCATCCCATGCAACAGCACAAGATCGTCTCGCGCGAGGAATGGATCGCAGCCCGCAAGGCGCTGATGATCGGCGAGAAGGAACTGACCCAGGCCCGCGAAGCGCTCAGCCGGCAGCGCCGCGAATTGCCCTGGGTGAAGGTCGACAAGGACTATGTGTTCGACGGGCCGGGCGGCAAAATGACGCTCGGCGATCTCTTCAGGGGCAGGCCGCAACTCGTGGTGCAGCATGTGATGTTCGCGCCGGAGTGGGACGCAGCGTGCAAGAGCTGCTCGTTCTGGGTCGACGGCTTCGAGCGCATGGTTCCGCATCTGGCCGCGCGCGACACCACGATGATCGCGATCTCGCGGGCGCCGCTCGCCAAGCTCGACGCATTCAAGGCACGGATGGGCTGGACCTTCGACTGGGTTTCCTCGGGAGAGAGCGACTTCAACTACGATTACGGCGTCTCGTTCACGCAAGCGCAGATCGATGCGGGGACCGCGAAGTACAATTATGGAACGACCCCGCTCTACGGTCCCGAACTGCCCGGCATCAGCGTGTTCTGTCGCGACGAGCAGGGAAGCGTGTTCCACACCTACTCTACCTTCGCGCGCGGCCTCGACATGATGAATGCCGCCTATCACTATCTCGACCTGACGCCGCTCGGCCGCCACGAGGAAGGATTGCCCTATCCGATGGATTGGGTGCGGCTACGTGACCAGTACCAACCGGCGCCGGTTCAGGCATCCTGCTGTCACTCCTGATCGTCATTGCGAGCGCAGCGAAGCAATCCATCGCGCCGCAAGTGTCGAGATGGATTGCTTCATAGCTTCGCTCCTCGCAATGACGGGGAACCAAACAGCAGGAAGTCATCCGCATGCCTTACGTCGATGGATTCATCGTCGCCGTGCCGAAGAAGAAACTCAAAGCCTATGCGCAGCTCTCGAAGAAGGCCGGCAAGGTCTGGCGCGAGTATGGCGCGCTGGATTATCGCGAATGGGTTGCCGACGACGTCAAGCCGGGCAAGCTGACCTCATTTCCGCAGAGCGTGAAACTGAAGGCCGGCGAAACCGTCGTGTTCGCCTGGATCACCTACAAGTCGCGCGCCCAGCGCGACAGGATCAACGCCAAGGTGATGGCCGATCCGCGCCTGGCGTCTATGGGCACGGGCGATGTGCCGTTCGACGCCAAGCGGATGATCTATGGCGGCTTTGCCAGCCTCGTGAAGGTCTGACGCGGCGCGGTTTCGCCGCAATCCGCACAGTAACCGGCTGTTAAACATCACGCTCGGCAAGCGACGCGATGCCGCTTGCGTTTACTTGGTGATCCCGTATACTTTGCAATACAAAGTTCGGGCGAATCATGCGTGACCTCGACAAGGCGTTGGCCGATATCCTCGCGATCCGCAGCCAGATTGCGGCCGGAACGGCGTTTCGCGGCTACGGTCCGGCGACCGTCGCCGCCACCAGCGGCATCGCGCTCATCACGGCGCTCGCGCAATATCTTTGGCTCGCCGATCCCACCGCTCATCCGATCGCATTCCTCGCAGGCTGGGCGGCGGCCGCGTTGGTCTCCGCCGTGCTGATCTGGATCGAGATGCAGGCGCGCTCGCGCCGGCATCATTCCGGCCTTGCGGACGCGATGGTCCAGCAGGCGATCGAGCAGTTCGTCCCGGCTGTGATCGCCGGCGTGCTGCTCGCTGTCCTGCAATGGAAGTTCGCGCCCGAGACGCTGTGGATGCTGCCCGGTCTGTGGCAGGTGCTGGTCAGCCTCGGCGTATTCGCCTCGGTCCGCCTGCTGCCGCGCACGATCGCGCTCGGCGGCGCCTGGTATTTCCTGTCGGGCTTCACGGTGCTGCTGATCGCAAGCCAGAGCCACGCGCTGTCGCCCTGGACCATGGGACTGCCATTCGCGATCGGCCAGTTGCTGCTCGCAGCGCTGCTTTATTTCGCTTCCGGAGGCCACGATGCCGAAGACTGACCTGACCACCGCGCCGTTCGCCTATGATGGCCTCGACCGCGTCATCCACGAGAAGGCGCGGCTCGGCCTGCTGACCTCGCTGATGGCGCATCCGAAGGGGCTCGCCTTTGCCGATCTCAAGCAGTTCTGCGGCCTGACCGACGGCAACCTCAGCCGGCACCTGCAGGTGCTGCAGGAGGCCGGTCTCGTCGACGTCATCAAGGGCTATGAAGGCAATCGTCCGCACACCACCTGCCGCCTGACCAAGAGCGGTCGCCGCCGCTTCCTCGACTATCTCGCCGTGCTCGAGCAGCTGGTGCGTGACGCGGCCAAGGCCGCCGGCACGGCCGAGAGGGCTGCCGGCACGGCAGAAAAGGCCGCCGGCAAGGACGACCGCGCAGCTAGCCGCCTCGGTATCCAGCCGGTTTGAATCATCCCATTTTTGTCCGGAGACTTTGTGATGCAAAGTAACGTCGCGCTCAAGCCGGAAGCCGCCATCAGGCTCCATGTCGGCATCATCATGGATGGCAATGGCCGCTGGGCGACGCGGCGTGGCCTGTCGCGCCTGCGCGGACACGAGGCCGGCGTCGAGGCGATCCGCCGCATCGTCGAGGCCGCGCCGGACCAGGGCGTCGGCACGCTGACGCTCTACGCCTTCTCGAGCGACAATTGGCGCCGTCCGAAGGCCGAGGTCGCGGCGCTGATGGGGCTGCTGCGGTTCTATCTCGCCAACGAGATCGCCGCGCTCGTGCGCAACGGCGTTCGCCTCACCGTGATCGGCCGCCGCGACCGGCTGCCCGACGGCATCGCCGCCGCGATCACGCGCGCGGAGGCCGAGACCGCCCGCGGCACCACGCTGCATCTGCGCATCGCGATCGATTATTCGGCGCGCGACGCCATCCTGAACGCCGCCGCACGCGCGGCCGGCGCCGGCGAGCTGAGCCGCGAAACTTTCGCCGATCTCATCACCGGCGAGGCGGGCCTGCGCGACGTCGACCTGATCATCCGCACCTCGGGCGAGAAGCGGCTGTCGGACTTCCTGCTTTGGGAGGGCGCTTATGCCGAGCTGCATTTCACCGAGCGGATGTGGCCCGAATTCGATGCCGACGATCTCGCCGACGCACTCGGCTCCTTCCATCGCCGCGAGCGCCGCTTCGGCGGACTGACCGCGATTGCGCCGGCGGAGGTGCCGAACCTCTAGCGCGTCAAGCCGCGCCAACTGCTCTCTTCCTAAAGCCCGGCCGGGGGGTTGGGCTCTTTCTCTCACAAGATGCGGGGACGAACGATCACGCCAACCAAAGCGGGAGCGATCATCCATGCGCATTCTTCTCATCAACGTGCCACATCCGGCGATCGGCAGCCGGATCCCCGACGACCATCTGCCGCCACTTGGCCTGTTGTCGATCGGCGGCCCCCTGATCGATGACGGCCACGACGTCGGTCTTATCGATGCCGAGTTCGGGCCGATGCCGATCCAAGCCATCGTGGCGGAGGCATCGAGATTTGCACCGGATGCGGTGCTGTTCGGCCATTCCGGCTCGACGTCGGGCCATCCTGTTATCACCGAGGTGGCGCAGGCGATCGTCAAGGCCGTGCCCGGTGTGCGGATCGTCTATGGCGGCGTGTTTCCGACCTATCACTGGCGCGACATCCTGCGCGAGGAGCGCCATGTCACCGCGATCGTGCGCGGCGAGGGCGAAGAAACCGCGCGGCGTTTGATGCGGGCGCTGGAGGCCGGCGAGGATCTCCGCATCATCAACGGCATCGCATTCCGCGACGATTATGGGCCGAGCGTGACGCCGCCTGCGCCTGTTATCCGTGATCTCGATGCCTATCGCATCGGCTGGGAACTGATCGATCACGCGCGCTACAGCTATTGGGGCGGCCTGCGCGCCGTCGTCGTGCAATTCTCGCGCGGCTGTCCGCATCTCTGCAATTACTGCGGCCAGCGCGGCTTTTGGACGCGATGGCGGCACCGCGATCCCGTGCGGTTTGCGAAGGAGCTGGCGCGGCTCCATCGCGAGCACGGCGTCAAAGTGATCAATTTCGCCGACGAGAACCCGACCGTCTCGAAGAAAGCATGGCGGACTTTTCTGGAGACCTTGATCGCGGAGGATGTCGATCTGATCCTGGTCGGCTCGACCCGCGCCGACGACATCGTGCGCGATGCCGACATCCTGCATCTCTACAAGAAAGCGGGGTGGCAGCGCTTTCTGCTCGGCATGGAGAACACCGACGAGAAGACGCTGGAGCTGATCCGCAAGGGCGCGACCACCACGATCGATCGCGAGGCCATCCGTTTGATGCGCCGGCACGGTATCCTGTCGATGGCGACCTGGGTGGTCGGCTTCGAGGAGGAGACCGATCGCGATCACTGGCGCGGCCTCAGGCAGCTGTTGTCCTATGATCCCGACCAGATCCAGATGCTGTACGTCACGCCGCATCGCTGGACGCCGTATTTCCGTCTCGCGGCGGAGCGGCGAGTCATCCAGACCGATCGGAGGCTCTGGGACTACAAGCACCAGGTGCTGGCGACCCGGCACATGCCGCCATGGCGCGTGCTGCTCTGGTTCAAGTTCACCGAGATGGTGCTGCAATGCCGCCCGAAGGCGCTGCTCCGCGTGCTGCTTCACCGCGACGCCGGACTTCGTCACGCGATGCGCTGGTACACGCAAATGGGCCGCCGGGTCTGGCCGCACGAAATTCTCGGCTTCCTGCGCGACAAAAGACTGAAGCACGGGCCGACGGTGCAGGAATTTTGGGGCGCGCCGCAGGATATGGAGGAGGAATCGATGTCGTCGCACCGGCCCGAGCGCCGCGTCGGCACATCACACGCAGCGTAAGTCGATACCGTCTTGTCGGGTTCTGGATAACTGGCGCTGATGACTGGACGCCTGAGTCATCAGCGCGATAATTTCCAGGTCGGCTGCGCAGAACAAAAAGAACCGTGGCGGTCGAGGCGTCGAGTTGAGCATACAGGTTGCGATCTTAAAAATATTGGCCAGTCATTTCGGCGGCAGAGCCACCCTCAATTCACTCAAGCACGACCTCGCAATCCTCTCATCGAGCGGCGACGATTGGCATGCGCGGATCAAACGTCTGGCGTCGCGGGTCCCCGAACTCGACATCTTTAGCCATGGCTATGTGCTCCGTGACGTCGAAGGCTGGGAGATCACATCGGCCGGTCGCGAGTTCCTGCGTGCACTGGAAGCGGTCACGCAAGACAATCTGCCGTCCGCGCCATCGGCCGATACCGTAATCCGCGCCGAGGGCAGGCTGATCGTGGTCGGTCACCGCTTCAAGAATCGGGTGCGGGCACCGAGTGATCCCGAACAGAGCACATTGGCGCGCCGCCGGCCGATCCGCGAGCCGCATTGAACCTCACTGCGCTGCCCGCGACCTACCTTCGGGACGTGGCTCCGGAGGTCGCAAATGACTGCTTTGGCTCAATCGATCGCACGCGCGTTTCCGGCCAATTCGCTTCGGAGCAGCATCGCCCGGCATGTCCTGCTGCTTGCCTCCGCGGTCCTGTTCGTCGCGGCGCTCAGGGCAAGCTACGGCCTCGATCTCAGCGCCGGCTTCTTCTGAAGCACGATCCGGAAAAGTGCGAAGCGGTTTTCCGAAGAGATCTTGCTCAAAAAAGACCGCGCGACAAATTCTCCCGCGGCAGGTCATACTGGGTTAACCGGACCGAGGTAGCTAGGCGCACGCTTTCCTTGCATCTCGAACCCAGGCCGGTTTTCCATGGATAAGCCGATGCGCTGCCAGTGCGGCAGGACGCGAACCATTGTGCTCGACAAGCATTTCCGCACTGCGCTGATATGCCCAAAATGCGATGAGGTTCAGCTGGCCAGCCCGGCGAGGCCAGAAGAACGGGTGTTGACCGCACGCTGAAGCGCGATGAGATCGGGTTGAATCATCATCGCGTCTAGCTCGTTGTTTAAGCATGATCTTTCCGGAAAGCCGCTTCGCACTGTTCCGGATCATGCTCTGCGCGGTCGTTTTCGGCGCCGAAACCCGCTAGGTTCCGTCTGACGAAACGGACCAAAGCGAAACCCGATGCCGCAGCCTGCCTATACCGCCGCCATCACCCTTGCCGACATACGCCGTGCCGCGGATGTGATCCGGGATGCGGTCATGGTCACGGCCTGCAATGAGAGCCGCACGCTGGGCGAGATCTGCGGCTGCCGCCTGTTCCTCAAATTCGAAAACCTGCAATTCACGGCGACCTTCAAGGAGCGCGGCGCGCTGAATCGCCTGCAGGCGCTGTCGCCCGAGGAACGCAAGCGCGGCGTGATCGCGATGTCGGCCGGCAATCACGCCCAGGGCGTGGCCTATCACGCCAAGCGGCTCGGCCTCCCCGCCACCATCGTGATGCCGATCGGCACGCCAATGGTGAAGATCGAGAACACCAGGCGGCACGGCGCCGAGGTCATCATCACCGGGCAGACGCTGGAAGAATGCTTCGCGTTCGTCGGCTCGCATGCCGCGCAGAAGGGCCTGATCCTGATCCATCCCTATGACGATCCGCTGATCATCGCCGGTCAGGGCACGATCGGACTTGAAATGCTC
The DNA here is from genome assembly GCF_029952935.1 of Bradyrhizobium sp. Mp19. Taxonomy (NCBI): domain Bacteria; kingdom Pseudomonadati; phylum Pseudomonadota; class Alphaproteobacteria; order Hyphomicrobiales; family Nitrobacteraceae; genus Bradyrhizobium; species Bradyrhizobium sp. Mp19. Next base: position 9,583 of record NZ_JASAUT010000027.1, read on the forward strand.
GCGGCGGTGCCGGAGCTCGATATCCTGGTGGTGCCGATCGGCGGCGGCGGGCTGATCTCGGGCATCGCCACCGCCGCGAAGGCGCTGAAGCCGTCGATCCAGGTCGTCGGCGTGCAGGCCCAGCTCTATCCGTCAATGTACAATACGGTCAAAGGCGAGCAGCTGCCGATGCGCGGCGACACGCTCGCCGAGGGCATTGCGGTCAAGGCGCCCGGGCAGATCACCACGAAAATCGTCCGCCAGCTCGTCGACGACATCATCCTGGTCAGCGAGGACCAGATCGAGCGCGCGGTCGCGACCCTGATCTCGATCGAGAAGACGGTGGTCGAGGGTGCCGGCGCCGCCGGCCTCGCCGCCGTGCTCGCGGCACCGGCGCGCTTTGCCGGCCGCAATGTCGGCCTGGTGCTGACAGGCGGCAATATCGACACCAGGCTGATCGCCTCGGTCCTGACCCGCGAGCTCGCCCGCGAGGGACGGCTGACGCAGCTGGCGCTCGACATCGTCGACCGGCCCGGACAGCTCGCGGCGGTGTCGATCCTGCTTGCCGATGCCGGCGCCAATATCATCGAGGTCTCGCATCAGCGCACCTTCTCCGATCTTCCGGCGAAGGCGACGCTGCTCGAACTCGTGATCGAAACCCGCGACCGCGCGCATCTGGAGGAGGTGCTGGCAAGGCTCGGCGCCGCCGGATTTGCGGTGCGGGAGAGTTAGCTGTCAGACTGCTTGACCGTCATCCTGAGGTACGAGCGGAGCGAGCCTCGAAGGATGAATCGGCCACCAGCCGGGCCGTCGATCCTTCGAGACGCGCGCAAGTGCGCGCTCCTCAGGATGACGGATTTCAATGGGCGAACTAACCTTCGTCATCACCCGCCGCCAGCTCGGCGAGCTTCGCGATGGTGTTGATGTTGCGCGCGGTGCCCTTGGCGGCGGCGGCGGGGATCTTCAGCTTCGAGCGGCCCATGCCGCTGCCATAGGCGACATAGATCTCGCGCTTGCCGAGCCGCACCTCTTCGTCCTGCCGGCCCTTGATGTCCTTCAAGGCGTCCTTCGGCGGTGGCTCGTCGAGGAAGATCGCGACAGTATAGTTCGGCGGCGCTTTCGGAAACGGATTGGCCTTCAGCACCGCGGCGATCTCGTCCGCGCTGCGGACGACGACGCCGACCGGCTTGCCGGCATAGGCCTGCAGCCGCCGCTCCAGCGCGGCCTTGACCTTGGCCGCGCCGAGCTTCGAGGAGAACACGACATTGCCGCTGGCGATGTAGGTCTGCGCGTCGGCAAATCCTTCGTCGACGCACATCGCCTTCAACTCGGTCATCGGCAGCTTGCCGGTGCCGCCGACATTGACCGCTCGCAGCAGGGCGACGTAACGCGGCATCGACTAGCCGTCGGCTTTCTTCTTCGCGGGCTTCGTGGCCGGCGGCGGCTCTTCCATCGCCTTCTTCATGGCGCGGGCATAGGCGTCGGCGGCGTTCTCGGCCGAATTCTGCAACCGCTTGGCAGTCGCGGTTGCGTTCAGCATCGTGCTCTTGGCCAGGAAGCGGAAGCGCGCCTTGGCCTCCTTGTCCTTGGCCTTGGCCGCGCGCGCGACCCAGACGGCCTGACGTTTCTTGGCAGCCGCCATCACGGCCTTGGTCTGCGCTCTTGCGGTTTGCCGGATGACGGCGTCGAGGTCGGCTTCGGCCATTCAGATGCACTCATTGACTGGACATGCGCCGGAGCGGGCGCGGAGGGAGGGGAGCTACCCCTAGCGTAACCGGTGCGGTTTGAACATGCGATCGTTTTGCGAATTCCCGGAGGATCGCATCGACCTCTGTACCGAGGCCGTGCGCCGCGTGCGCTAGTCTCCTGACGAACCCGGCGGCACCTTCGCGCCGGCCAGCAGTCCGGCCAGCTCCACCTGCCGGCCGAGTCCGGTCTTGGCCAGCACCGCCTTGAGCTGGTTGCGCACCGTTTCGCGGGAGATGCCGAATGCGCCGGCGATTGCCTCGACGGTGCGTCCTTCGCCAATGCCGCGCGCAACGCGCGCCTCCGCCGGCGTCAGGTCGAACAGGCCCTGCAGCACTTCCGCGGTCGGCACCTCGGCCGGCACCACCGGCGTCACGATCACGATCGCCGCCGCGCGGTCGAACAGGTCACGCGCCGCGCCGTGGATCGGGATCAGATGCACGATCAGCGGCGGCCGATCCTCCTGCGCCGCGATCGGCACCGAGCGCACCTCCACGCCGATCAGTCCCTGATCAAGCGCGGCCAGCGCCTGGGCGAACAGCGTGTCGGCAGTGGTCGCCGCCAGCGTCAGGCGCTCGGCGCGATCCTGCATCACGTCGGGCACCAGGCGGTCGAACAGCGTGTTGGCCGCCATCAGGCGGCCGCCGCGCCGCAGTACTGCCGCGGGCAGGCCGAGCATCGCCAGCGATTCGGTTGCCGCCCTGGCGCGCTCCATCCCGAGCCGCGCCGACAGCAGCGCGGCGCGCGCCAGATGCGGCCGCAGCGCGTCGAGCTGCTCGATTGCTTCCCGCTCGATCGGTCCGTGCTGGTATTCGCGCTCGACGCTGTAGATCAGCACGTCGCCGCTCGGCACCGGGATCGCCGTACCGGCGCCCCATCCGAGCCCGCGCGGGCGGAAGAATTCGCGGATCTGGAAGTCCTGCTGCACCTCCTCGGGCGTATCGAACACGTCGATGTCGCGCAGGAAGCCGGCATGGTTGGCCGCGAGCAGGCGCGGCAATCGCCCGTTGCGCTCGTGCCAGCCGCCTTCGACATAGGCCACCGTGTCGTCGTGCATGTCGGGGGACGCGACCCAGCGGACGTCGTGTGGGGCCGCTGTCAGCAGCACGATACCGCGCGCACGCGCGATCGCACCGACCTGATGCAGGACATTCGGCCACAATTCGGGGACGACCGCGGCCTCATAGGCCAGTTCAATCAGATGCTCGTGCAGGTCGTTCGCCATCGGTCATCCCAAAAACCGTTGTTGCCCAATAGATAAACCCATCGACCCCGGAAATATTGCGTAGAGTAATTCGGCCCAACCCACGAGTCCGGGTTATTCCGGTGCGCGTTCGCGCGCATCAGGGGGAATTACGACGTTTTCGCCGCTCTTCTTCGCGATTTTCGGGCGGGCGCGTGGGGCCTCGCTCGGTCGGCTGCGACCCGGCGCGCGGCCGCCGGCGCCCGGACGACGAATTCGAAGGCCGATGCCAGGTCGGCGGGTCAAGCCCAAGGCTTGATAGAGGCTTGATGAAGACTCGATAATCAAGGCCTGACGATCATCGCCGTGTGTGGCGAAATCGAAGCTGCGTGACAGGCAGAAATATTCCGAAGCATCCCGAAACCTGATTGGCGTGGATCGACGCTGCGCCAGGCCTGCCGGCGTCACACATTTGCAACGCTGCACGCGATCGTTCGAGCATGAACATCCTTTAATTTGTGTCCGCGCGATCCGTAGCGCCAGCTACGGCATGATCCGGAAAAGTGCGAAGCCGTTCTCCGAAAAAGATCATGCCTAGGGAGCGGCCTCAAGCGCGATGACGATTCAAACCTGGCCTCATCGCGCTTTGGGCAACCACCTCTGACATTCATGCGAGCCATCGTCGGCTCGGGGAGAGCCGATGATCAGCCGCAGGGCGCTTTCCGGATTGTTGATGACGCTGGTCGGCCCCTCGTCGCGGGCCGGCAACGACGGGCTGGCGCTGGGCCATTGCCAGGGATCATGCGCGAATGTCGACTTGCCAACCCTCGGCTACGATCAGTTCTGCCGGTCGCTGTTCGATATTGCGGCAAGCGGCAGGCTGCATGCGGTCGCAACCGGTTCGGAGATTCGCGGAGAGATGCGATCTCTGTTCCGGGCGCGGCGGCTCTATCGGCCGTCGCACGACGAGATCCGGGTTCTCTGGCGTGCGCCCGCGGATGGATTCTCGGTCGTGAAGATCGAGTTCGATCTGGAATGCGGCGTGCCGGTGCGCGGATGTCTTGGAATTCCCGACGGAGAATTCAAGGGATTGATCCTGCTCGGCCACGGCATGGCGAGCACGCCGGAGCGCTGCTTCGACGATGCCGACAAGGACTACATGAACGCGCTCGGCAAACGGCTATGTCGCGACGGCTATGTCGTCTGGTGTCCTTACATCGTCCAGATCGGAAATCAGGAGAGCCAGAACAACATCGCCGCAATGCTGGCATCCCACGGTGTCTCCGCCCACAACGTGTCATGCGCATCGCTCGACGCCGGCGAAATCGTCTGCCGGAAGCTCACCGGCGCGTCGGGTTTGAACGTCGGCGTATACGGGGTGTCCTGGGGCGCTTTTCTCGCGCTCCATCTGGAAGCCGCGACGGGGCGGATGCGGCCGACCGTCGTCTCCGGATATATGCGCGACGAGAAGAGGTTTCTGACGTCGCCCGTCATCAGCAAGAATCTCGGCGTCGAACTTGCGGCTTACATTCATTTCAGCAACGGCCGCGCCAAGTACACCGGCGCGGAACTGGCGTACCTGCTCTGCCCGTGCCCGCTGTTCGTCGAGATCGGGAGCCGTGACGGTGCAAACGCCATGGAACTTGGGCGCGATGAAAAGTTTTCGCAAATGCAGTCGATCTACGCATCGTCAGGCCATCCACATTTGATCGACATGGACGTCTTCGATGGCGCGCACGAGGTCAGCGGCAAGCGCGCGCGGCCATGGCTATCCGAACATCTGGCGTCGCCTGCCTATCAAGACACCGCTCGCTTGAAGAACGCCATCGCGCTGTGAGCGGCAGCCTGACCGCGACCGTACCGAGGGTGCGCTCGCGTGGATCACATTGACGGGAGCTTTCGGCGCCGGCGGCATGCACTGAGCCGGCCCGTGCGGCCGCAATGGCTGTGTCATGGTGGCATTGCAGCGCTCTTGAAAGCTGGCTGTCGTCGGGATCGGCGCAACGATCGCGGTCGAGTTGCAGGATTGTCGGATTGGCCGCGTTATGATCTGCTGCAACGCACCTGCCCATCCTGACCTTCGGGTCTGAGGGAACTCGACGTCATATCCGTCTCGTAGCGTCTGTTGGTAGCCGAAGGGTTGGACTGCATGAGTGATACGGAACGCATGCGCGGTCGTTTGGCAGGGCTTCTCGTATCGGCGGGATTGGTAGCGGCGGGAGTATCAGCGGCCCATGCCCAGGCGGGGCCGCCCGGGCCTCCTGCCGTGGGCGTGTTCGAGGCGGTGAAGCGGCCGGTCACCGAAACCAGTGAATTTCTGGGACGCATCGAGGCCCCCAACCGAGTCAACGTGGTGGCGCGCGTCACGGCATTCCTGGACAAGCGGAACTTTGTCGAAGGCTCCGAGGTCAAGGCCGGTGATCTCCTGTATCAACTCGAGCGCGGCCCGTTCGAGGCTGATCTTGCATCGAAGAAGGCACAGGTCGCCCAATTGCAGGCGACGCTGGTCAACGCCAAGCTGACCACCGACCGCGCCAAGGCCCTGATGGGCGGCCCGGCCGGCCAGCAATCCAACGTTGATGCGGCGGTCGCCAACCAGCAGAGCCTCGAGGCGCAGGTGCAGGCCGCGCAGGCGCAGGTCGACCTGTCGCAGATCAATCTCGACTACACCATGATCCACTCGCCGATCGACGGCAGGATCGGACGCACCGCGGTCACCGAGGGCAACGTCGTGACGCCGAGCTCGGGAACCCTGACGACCATCGTCAGTCAGGACCCGATGTATGTCACCTTTCCCGTGCCGGTGCGCGAGGCGCTCGATCTGCGCGACCGCTATGCGACGCGCGGCGGCTTCAAGGCCGTCGTCATCCGCCTTCGGTTGACGGACGGCCGGCTCTACGAGAAGACGGGTGAGCTGAACTTCGTCAACAACACGATCGCGCAGAATACCGACACCATCTCCCTGCGTGGCGTCATCCCCAACCCGTCAACCTACACCTCCGTCGCAGCCGGCGGCTCGGTCCGCGAGCTGACCGACAATGAGTTCGTGACCGTTCTCCTCGAAGGGGTGCAGCCGGTCGAGGTGCTGGCGATCCCGCGTTCGGCGGTGCTGTCGGACCAGCAGGGTGAATATGTCTATGTCGTCGGCGCGGAGAACAAGGCCGAGCAAAGGCGGATCCAACTTGGGCAATCGACCGCAACGATTGCGGCGGTGACGAGCGGCATCTCGCTCGGCGACAAGGTGGTCGTCGAGGGATTGCAGAAGGTCAAGCCGGGCGAGGTGGTGGCGCCGGGGCCTGTTAGCGCGCTGATCCAGTCGAGCATGAAGGTTTCGGCGGACGGCGGCGCCAGCAGCACGCCGAAATCGACGGGCAATAACCCATGATTTCCGCTGTCTTCGTCGATCGTCCGCGGCTTGCGATCGTCATCGCGTTCGTGATCACGATCGCGGGCGCGCTGGCGCTGATGCAGATTCCGGTCGCCCAGTTCCCGGACATCGTGCCGCCGCAGGTCACGGTCTCCGCTGTGTTCCCCGGCGCATCGGCTGAAGTGGTGGAATCGAGCGTCGCCCAGCCGCTGGAAGCGCAGGTCGTGGGCGTCGACAAGATGCTCTACATGAAGTCGACCAGCGGCAATGACGGCAGCTACACGCTGACGGTCTCCTTCGCGCTCGGCACCGATCCCGATATCAACACCGTCAACGTCAACAACCGCGTGCAGAGCGCGCTCGCGCAATTGCCGACCGAGGTGCAGGCGCAGGGCCTGACCGTGCAGAAGAAATCTTCGGCGGTGCTGCAATTCATCGTGCTGTACAGCAAGAGCGGCGAGCAGGACCCGCTGTTCATCACCAACTACGCCATCATCAACGTGCTGGATGCGATCTCGCGCACGCCGGGCGTCGGACAGGCCTCGCTGTTCGCGAAGCTGAACTACTCGATGCGGATCTGGTTCGACACCCAGCGCCTGACCAGCCTCAATCTGGCGCCGTCGGACGTGATCGCCGCGATCCGGGCGCAAAGCGTGCAGGCGCCGGTCGGCCGCATCGGCGCGCGTCCGATCAGCAACGACCAGCAGTTCCAGTTCAATGTGCAGACGCAGGGTCGCCTGACGACATCCAAGCAGTTCGGCGACATCGTGCTGCGGGCCAATCCGGATGGATCGGTGCTGCGGATCAGGGACGTTGCTCGCGTCGAGATCGGCGCGCAGAACATGGATTCGGAGTCGCGGATCGACGGCAATCCCGGCGTGCCGATGGGCATCTATCTTGCGCCCGGTGCCAATGCCGTGACCACGGCCAAGGCGGTGCAGGCCACGCTTGCGCGGCTGTCGGAGCGGTTTCCGCCGGGGCTGACCTATCTCGTGCAGTACGACTCCACCACCTTCGTGTCCGATACGATCAAGGAAGTGATGAAGACGCTCGGCGAGGCCTTCGTGCTCGTCGTGATCGTGGTGTTCTTGTTCCTCGGCAATCTGCGCGCCACGGTGATCCCGGCGGTCGCGGTTCCGGTCAGCCTGATCGGCGCCTTCGCGGTGCTGCTGGCGCTCGGCTATTCCGCCAACACGGTGTCGCTGCTGGCGATGGTGCTTGCGATCGGCATCGTGGTCGACGACGCCATCGTCGTGGTCGAGAACGTTGAGCGCGTCATGGAGGAGGAGCCGGAGCTGTCGCCGGCCGACGCCACCAAGAAGGCGATGGCGCAGATCACCGCGCCGATCATCGCGATCTCGCTGGTGCTGCTCTCGGTGTTCGTGCCGATCGCGTTCATCCCGGGCATTTCCGGCACGCTGTTCCGCCAGTTCGCGGTGACGATCAGCGCCGCGATGGTGATCTCGGCGCTGAATGCGCTGACGTTGTCGCCGGCGCTGTGCGCCGTGTTCCTGCGCCACGGCGGACCGCGCCGCGGCATCATGGGGCGGGTGCTCGGCAGCATCGACTGGGTGCGCGACCGCTACGCCGGCGTGGTGCAACGGCTGGTTCGCGTGGCGGTGCTGTCGCTGGTCGCGGTGCTGGTGTTTGCCGGTGCGGTGTTCGGCGTGTCGAAGATCACGCCGACCGGCTTCCTGCCCGAGGAGGACCAGGGCGCCTTCTTCATCGCGGTGCAATTGCCCGACGGCGCGTCGGTGGCGCGCACCAGCGAGGTCACCAAGCAGGTCGAGGCGCTCTTGAAGAAGAATCCGGCGGTCGATCATGTGCTGTCGATCATCGGTTTCTCGCTGCTCGACGGTGCCAGCGAGCCGAATTCGGCCTTCATGGTGGCGCGCATGAAGGCGTTCGCCGATCGCAAGGCCGTCACCGACTCGGTGCAGGCCGCGATCGGGCAGACCTTCGTCGGGGGATCGCAGATACGCCAGGCCTCGGTGCTACCGTTCAACCTGCCGCCGATCATCGGGCTTTCGACCTCTGGCGGCTTCGAATATCAGCTCGAGGCGCTTGAAGGGCAGGATCCGGCTTCGCTCAGCAGCGTGATGGGCGGGCTGATCGGCGCGGCGAACCGAAATCCAAATCTGGCCCGCGTGTTCTCGACCTTCACTGCGACCAACCCGTCGGTCTATCTCGATATCGATCGCGCCAAGGCGCAGGCGCTCGGCCTCAACATGGCGGACGTCTTCACCGCGCTCCAGGCCACGCTCGGCGGCATCTACGTCAACAACTTCAACCTGTTTGGCCGCACCTGGCAGGTCAATGTGCAGGGCGACGCGGCCAACCGCCGCGACATCCCCGACATATGGCAGATCTATGTGCGCAACAGCGGCGGCGAGATGGTGCCGATCCGCTCGATCGCGTCCTTGCGGATCGTGACCGGTCCGCAGGTGATCACGCGCTACAACAATTATCGTTCGGTCACCGTGAACGGCAGCCCGGCGGCGGGCGTGTCCTCGGGCACCGCGATCGCGACGATGGCCGACCTCTCCAAATCGACGCTGCCTTCCGGCTATTCCTATGAATGGACCGGCACCGCCTATCAGGAGCAGGCCGCCTCCGGCCAGACCGGCATCATCCTCGGGCTCGCGGTGCTGTTCGCCTATCTGTTCCTGGTGGCGCTGTATGAGAGCTGGACGATCCCGATTCCCGTGCTGCTGTCGGTCACGGTCGGCGTGTTCGGTTCCTATCTTGCGATCAAGCTTGCGGGTCTGAATCTCGATCTCTACGGCCAGATCGGCCTCGTGGTGCTGATCGCGCTCGCCGCCAAGAACGGCATCCTGATCGTCGAGTTCGCCAAGGAGCAGCGCGAGGCCGGCAGGCCGATCGCGGAAGCCGCGACGATGGGCGCGCAAATGCGCTTCCGCGCGGTCATGATGACCTCGATCGCCTTCATCCTCGGCCTGGTGCCGCTGGTGGTCGCGACCGGCGCTGCGGAAATCAGCCGCCGTGCGGTCGGCACCGCGGTGTTCGGTGGCATGCTCGCCGCAAGCTCGGTCGGCATCTTCCTGGTGCCGATGCTCTTTGTCACCTTCCAGGGCTGGCGCGAGGGTGTAAAGAACCGCTTTGGCAGACGGAGCAAAGCCGAGCAGCCTGCCTCGCATTAGATTCCGCCTAATCCCTTCGCGCATTAGCGGGGCGCGTGGGGCGGGGCTATGCTGCTGGCCTCATCGATGGAGTTCCGGATTGAGCGTTGCCTTCACCAAGGAAGAAAGTGCCGAGACGGCGGCCGAAACGCTGTTGCCGGACCGTCCCATTTCGCCGCATCCCAACCTGGTGACCGAAGCCGGACGCAAGGCGCTGGAGCGTGAGCTCCAGGCGGCGCGCGAGGCCTTTGAGGCCGCGCAACAGCTGGACGACGTCAACGAACGGCGGCGGCAGTCGGCGGTTCCGCTACGCGACGTGCGCTATCTCACGGAGCGGCTCCGCACCGCGCAGGTCGTGCCTGATCCTGCTTCCACCGAAACCGTTGCCTTCGGCAGCACGGTGACGTTCAGCCGCGCCGATGGGCGGGTGCAGACCTATCGCATTGTCGGCGAGGACGAAGCCGATCCCAAGGCAGGCTCGATTTCCTTTGTCTCGCCGGTGGCGAGGTCGCTGATGGGCAAGGCCGTGGGCGACGTCGCAGGCGCCGGCGATCAGGAGTTGGAGATCGTCGCGATCGCCTAGCGCGTAATGAGATTGGATTGCGGCCGCAAAGGCGGCCTGCTCCCTATCCCGCTTGCGGGGGAGGGCCGGGGTGGGGGTTCTCTCCACGAGTCACATTGTGGAAAGAGCCCCACCCGCATCGCATTTTCAATGCGATGCGACCTCCCCCGCAAGCGGGAGAGGTGCAGGCAGTCTGCGGCATCATCGATTCAACCTGACTCCGTCGCGCTCGCGCAAATGCGACGTGAGTGGATACGGCTGCCTGCGAAGTCCGATCACGCCGCCGGCAGGGCAAGCCGCTCGATGGTTTGAATATGCCGCGCCAGCAGGCTGCAGGCCTGTTCGATGTTGCGCGCGCGCAGCGCCTGCAGGATCACGCGGTGATCCTGGCTCGGCCGCGGCCGCCAGCCGGCGTTGCGCGCCATCGCGAACACCAGTCGTGAATTCGCAAGCTGCAGGCCGTCGAGGCTGGCAAGCAGTCGCGGCATCGCGCACGGCGCCACCAGCGCATGATGAAAGGCGCGATTGGCCATCTCGAAATCCTGCACCGTCTCGGCATTGTCGCCTTCGATCATGGCGAGCTCGATCCGTGCCAGATGCGCCGATGTGAGCCTGGGAGCGGCGTTGCGCAACGCGACCACTTCGAGCGCGGCGCGCATCTCGGCGATTTCCTTCACCGACCTGGTGTCGAGCGGCGCGACCCGCACCCCGCGTCGCGGCACCGCAACAACGAGATGCTGCGCCTCCAATTGCCTGAACGCCTCGCGCACCGGGACGTGGCTCGAATGGAATTCGCGCGCGACATGGTCCTGCCGCAGCGGCGCGTCCGGCAGCAACTCGCCGCTGATGATGCGCTCGCCGATCGCCTCGGCGATGCGTCCCGCGGTGGTCGTGTTCTCACCTTCGTTCGTCATAGATTATCTATCGTAAAAACGGGTGCGCGTTCGTCCAGGCTCGGCTAGCATCGTTCTAAGTCCAAAGATCATAGATAATATATCAGATTATCTATGATCCATAGCAAACGAGAAGGCAAGCTCTATGGTTGATGTCGTGGAGATCGAACGGACCGACAGCCGCACCAGCGCAGCGCCCGGCAAGACCTGGGAGCGTGCCGAGGCTGAAGCACTTTATAACCTGCCGTTCGCGGACCTGATGTTTCAGGCGCAAGGCGTGCATCGCGCCAACTTCAATCCGAACCACGTCGAAACCGCGAGCCTGCTCAGCATCAAGACCGGCGGCTGCCCGGAAGACTGCGGCTACTGCTCGCAGAGCGCGCATTACGACACCGGCCTGAAAGCCACCCGCCTGATGCCTCGGGAGGAAGTGGTCGCGGTCGCGCAGCGCGCCAAGGACGCCGGCGCAACCCGCTTCTGCATGGCCGCGGCCTGGCGCAGCCCGAAGGACCGCGATCTCGATCAGGTCTGCGACATGGTCAGCGCGGTGAAGGGCCTCGGCATGGAAACCTGCGTCACGCTCGGCATGCTGACGCCAAACCAGGCCGAGCGTCTCTCCGACGCCGGGCTCGATTTCTACAACCACAACGTCGACACCTCGCCCGAGTTCTACGACAAGATCATCACCACCCGCACCCTGCAGGACCGCATCGATACGCTCGCGCATGTGCGCGATGCCGGCATCAAGGTCTGCTGCGGCGGCATTATCGGCATGGGTGAACAGGTCGATGATCGGCTCGGCATGCTGATGCTGCTTGCCAATCTCCCCAGCCATCCGGAGAGCGTGCCGATCAATCTGTGGAACGAGGTCAAGGGCGTGCCGGTCAACGACACCGCGGAACGGCCCGATCCGATCGCGTTGGTGCGTCTGGTCGCCACCGCGCGGATCATGATGCCGAAGAGCGTGGTGCGGCTGTCGGCCGGACGACAATACATGACCGACGAGCTGCAGGCGATGTGCTTCCTCGCCGGCGCGAATTCGATCTTCATCGGCGATGTGCTGCTGACCACCAGGAACCCGCAGCGCGATCGCGACGCCAATCTGCTGGACCGGCTCGGCATCAACTCCGCCCTCGCCTGAGCGTACCTCCGGCACGGGCGGCGGGATTCGCCGCGCGACCAACGACAAATCCGAGAGAGAAGCATGAGCGCAATCCATGCGGCCAAGGTCGCTGATTACGCCGCGGCCTTGCACGCCCTGAGCAAGGACGATCGGCTGCGCGGTCTCAAGCCGCGCGCGGGCACCGATTTCGTCTCGAACGACTATCTGGCGCTCGCGAGCGCGCCGCGCATCAAGCAGGCGGTCGCGGCCGCGCTCGAGGCCGGCACACCGATCGGCGCCGGTGGGTCGCGGCTGCTGCGCGGCAATTGCGAGGAGCACGAACGGCTGGAGGCCGAAGCCGCCGCGTTCTTCAAAGCCGAGACCGCATTGTTCTTCGGTGGCGGCTACGTCGCCAATTTCGCCGTGCTGACCACGCTGCCGCAGCGCGGCGACCTCCTGGTGCTCGATTCTCTCGTGCACGCCAGCATCCATGAAGGCGCGCGGGCCGGCCGGGCCGAATTCCGGATCAGCGCGCACAATGATCCCGGGTCGGTCGAAGCCACCATTCGCGGCTGGCGCGCCGAGGGCGGAACGGGCCGGGTCTGGATCGTGGTCGAAAGCGTCTACAGCATGGATGGCGACGTCGCGCCGCTCGACGACCTCGTCGCCATCGCCGACCGGCACGACGCGTTCCTGATGGTGGACGAGGCGCACGGCACCGGCGTCTATGGCGAGCAGGGGCGCGGGCTGACGGCGTCCTATGAGGGGCGCGAGAACCTCCTGATCGTTCATACCTGCGGCAAGGCGCTGGGCGCCGCCGGCGCGCTGGTCACGGCCTCGACGGTGCTGCGCGACTTCATGGTCAATCGCTGCCGCCCGTTCATCTTCGCCACCGCGCCGTCGCCGCTTGTGACCGTTGCCGTGCGTGAGGCGCTGCTGATCCTGCAGCAGGAGCCCGAGCATCAGCAGCGCCTGGCAAAACTGGTCGCGTTCACGCATCGCGAGCTCGACCTGCGCGGTTGGCGCAGCCCGTCGCGCTCGCAGATCGTGCCCTATATCGTCGGCGACAATGCGCGCGCGATGCAGCTGGCGTCTGCGCTGCAGGCGCGCGGCTTTGACATCAGAGGCATCAGGCCGCCGACCGTGCCGGCGGGCACCGCGCGGTTGCGGATTGCGCTGACGCTCAATGTCGGAGAGGACGACGTGCGCGCGCTGCTCGATGCGCTGGTCGAGGAGACGAAGGGCTGGTCGCGATGACGAGCCGGATCGTGGTGACCGGCACCGATACCGGGATCGGGAAGACGGTGTTCTCCGCGGGCCTCGCCGGTTTCGTCGGCGCGCGCTACTGGAAGCCGGTTCAGGCCGGCATCGAGGAGGAAACCGATGCGCAACTGGTCGCACGGCTTGGCGGGCTCCCGGCGGATCGCATCGTGCCGGAGCGTTATCGGCTTCGAACGCCTGCTTCGCCGCATCAGTCCGCCGCACTCGACGGTGTGCGCATCGATCCTGCCGCGCTCGACGTGCCTGACGTCGGGGACCGGTCGCTAGTGATCGAGGGCGCCGGCGGGCTGATGGTGCCGCTCGACGGTAGCATGCTTTATATCGACGTTTTCACGCGATGGCGCCTTCCGGTCGTGCTCTGCGCCCGCACTGCGCTCGGCACCATTAATCACTCGCTATTGTCGGTCGAGGCATTGCGCAAGCGCGGGATCCACATTCTCGGGATCGCATTCATCGGCGAGAGCAATCCCGAGAGCGAGCGCGCGATTTGCGAGATCGGGCAGGTGCGCCGGTTGGGCCGGTTGCCCTGGCTTGCTCCGCTTGCGGCAGACACGCTGCAGGCAGCGTTCAAGGCGTCGTTCCGGCGGGAAGATTTCAATCCATGACATCCGCTCGGAAGTCGCCGATCTGGCACCCGTTCACCCAGCACGCGCTGCACGGCGAGATGACGAGAATCGTGCGTGGCGAGGGGGCCTATCTCTACACCGCGGATGATCGCCGCATCATCGATGCGATCGCATCCTGGTGGGTCGTGACCCACGGCCACTGCCATCCGCACATCGTGCGCGCGATCCAGGACCAGGCGGAGCAGCTCAACCAGATCATCTTCGCGGGCCATACCCACGATCCGGCCGAACAGGTCGCAGCGCAACTCCTGAAGCTGGCGCCTGATGGGCTCGATTACGTGTTCTTCTCCGACTCTGGGTCGACCAGCGTGGAGGTGGCGCTGAAGATGGCGCTCGGCTACTGGCACAATATCGGCGCGACGCGCACCCGCATCATCGTGATGGAGCATTCCTACCATGGCGACACGATCGGGACGATGTCGGTCGGCGCGCGCGGCGTCTTCAACAGGGCTTACGAGCCGCTGCTGTTCGACGTCGCGTCGATCCCGTTTCCGGCGCCCGGCCGTGAACAGGCGACGCTCGACGCGCTCGAAGCCGCGTGCAGGACGGAATCCGCGGCAGCGTTCATTGTCGAACCGCTGATCCTGGGCGCGGGCGGGATGCTGATGTATCCGCCCTGGGTGCTGAAGGAAATGAAACGCATCTGCGCAGCCTCAAACGTGCTCTTCATCGCCGACGAGGTCATGACCGGCTGGGGCCGCACCGGCACATTGTTCGCGTGCGAGCAGGCCGACGTCACGCCGGATATCGCCTGCTATTCGAAGGGCCTCACCGGCGGTTCGCTGCCGCTCGCGGTGACGCTCTGCCGGGCAGATATCTACGACGCGCATTATTCCAGCGATCGTTCCCGCACCTTCTTCCATTCCAGTTCCTACACGGCGAACCCGATCGCCTGCGCCGCCGCAAAAGCAAACCTCGAACTCTGGCAACACGGCGCGGGCGCGCGCGTCGCCGCGGTGGCTGCGATGCAGGAGCGCCTGATCGCACCGTTCCGCGCCGACGCGCGCTTCGAGAACGTCCGTCGCACCGGGACCATCACCGCGCTTGATCTGAAGGCAGTCGATGCGGGCTATCTCGCCGGCATCGGCCCAAAACTTCAGGCCTTCTTTGAACGGCGCGATCTGCTGTTGCGGCCGCTCGGCAACACGATCTACGTCATGCCGCCCTACTGCGTCACGGACGCGGATCTCGAGGAGATCTACGACGGGATCAGGTGTGCGGCCGACGAACTGGCTTGAGGACGCGTTTCGCGCCCGAAAGTCCAGGATTGATGAATGCATCGCGTGCCGTTGTGCCTGCAATGGGGTCTCATACGACATCGGCGTGCCCTTGCAGGCACGCCGATGAACTCGATCATGAGTGTTGTTGTGGCGCCGGATGCGGCCTCGCAGCGGGATGTGGCCGTGGTGCCGGATGAGGCCGCGGCGCCGGTCGTGACACCTGCGGCGGCGCGGGCCGATGCACAACCGCTTGCGCGACGCGCGGTGCCGGCGGATGCGCAGCCGCGCGTGCCTGCGGCGGTGCATGCTGCACGAGCTGCGGTCTTGACGCCGGCGGAGCGGCGTGCGGCGCCGGTGCAGGATGTGCGCCTGCGCCGGGCAAAGCATGCGCAGTCGGCGGGGCGTGTGCCGGCGGCAAAGCGTTCCCGGTCGGTAGAGCGTGTCCGGCCGGCGAAGCATTTGCTGTCGGCAGGGCGTGTCCTGGCGTCGGAGCATTCCCCGTCGGGAGAGCATGTCCCGTTGGCAAGGCGTGCTCGGCCGTGGGCTGCGCATGTCGGGGCGGCGGCGCCGCAATCGGCTTGCCTGGGTGCGCGGCGATCACGCCGGCACCGCTGAACCGTGCTGCGTGCGCGGTCGCGGCGACCGCCGGATGACCATGGTTGTTGGCGAGCGTCAGCGCCGGATTCTTCATCGCTGCTTCCGCGTGTCGCGTCTGCTCGCCGGTCGCAGCCACGTGGTGCTCGCCCTGGGCAGCAAGCTGCTGCGGCGTCGGCTTCACCGCGGTCCCGCCGGTGCCGCCGTTGTAGCTGACGTTGGTCGTGTTGTTGACGACGGTCTTGTTGTAGACGTTGGTGACCGAGACGTTCGAGATGTTGTTGACGGAGCTGTTGTAGAAGAAGCTGCCGCCGCGCCAGTAGCCGCCCTCATAGCCGACGCCGGTGTAGCCGAAGCCATAAGTGATGCCGCCGTAGAAGCCGACGGTCGCGCCCCAATATCCGGCGTGGAAGGCGTAGGCGCCGTCGCTCCAGCCCCAATAGCCGGGTGTCCACAGCAATTCAGGCGCCGGCGGACGCACCCATGTGCCGGGCACCCAGTAGTAACCGGTGTCGTCGTTCCATGCCCAATAGCCCGGAGTCCAGATGTAGCCGGGCTCGGGGATCGGCGGCTGGACATAGACCGGCAATGGCGGCGGCGCCGCATTGACGGTGATGCCGATGGCAAGCTGCGCGCGCGCTGGCGTGGGCGGTGAGAGACAGCAGAGGCTGAGAGCCAAGGCGAAAGGCAGTCCGGCGATGCGGCGCATGGCAGATACTCCAATCTTCTTCCCCCAGCGTTGGAGTCGAATAGTGGCGGCGACATGAACCCGTTGTGAATGTTTGTGCTGACACCGTGATTTCGAGATCGCGCGACGGCGGGATCGTTAACGACGGCGAATGCAAGTCAGCTCGGTGTCAGGATGGAACGCGATCGTGCGGTCTCGTCAGCTTCATCACTGCGCCAAATAGTCGAATTTTCGATTTGAATTGGACGACGACCCCCTGCGCGTCATCAATCGGTGCCCGGAGCATCCGGCTGCCAAAGGCCGGGCAGGGAGGTTTGGCATGGCGCGATCCGCCGACATCGACATCAACGCGGGCGCGCGCCTCGACAGGCTGCCGATCTGCGGATTCCACTGGCGCATCCTGGCCCTGATCGGCGCCGGCATGTTCCTCGATGCGTTCGATATCTATCTGGCCGGCGGCGTGCTGGGCGCCGTGCTCAAGGAAGGCTGGTCGACGCTCGAACTCAACGCCGCGTTCGTCTCCGCGACCTTCGTTGGGATGACGATCGGCGCGTGGTGCTCCGGCATCCTCGGCGATCGGTTCGGTCGCCGCTTCTCCTACCAGATGAACCTCGCGATTTTTGGCCTCGCGTCGATCGCCGCGGCCTTTGCGCCGAACATGATCGTCCTGATCGGCCTGCGTTTCATCATCGGCATTGGCCTCGGCGCGGAGATCGTGGTCGGCTATGCGACCTTGACGGAGTTCGTGCCGGCGTCTTCGCGGGGGCGCTGGATCGGGCTGCTCGCCGTGATCACCAATTTCTCGCTGTTCGTATCCTCCATGGTCGGCCTGTGGGTGATCCCGACGCTTGGATGGCGCTACATGTTCGGCCTTGTCGGTTGCCTTGCGATGGTCGTCTGGTTTCTGCGCAAGTCGATGCCGGAATCACCGCGCTGGCTCGCCGCCAACGGACGTGCCGATGAAGCCGAGAAGATCCTGTCGGCGATCGAAGCCGAGGCCGCACGCAAGGCGGTACTTCCTGCCGTCGCTGCCCGCGCGCCGGCGCAGGAATCTCCCGGCGCGGTCTGGCGTCTGTTCCAGCCGCCCTATCTCGCGCGCACGCTGCTCGGCAGCCTGTTGCACATCGTCGTCGGCTTCAGCCTGTACGGGTTCATCGGCTGGCTGCCGACCTTCATGGTCAAGGGCGGCCATAGCGTGGTTTCCTCGCTGGGCTACACCACGGTGATGGCGCTGGGCGGCCCGGTCGGATCGCTGATCGGGCTCGTGCTGGCGGACCGGCTCGGACGCAGGCTCTCGATCGTCTGTTCGTCGATTGCGGCAGCGGTGCTCGGTATCGCCTATCCATATATGCCGGATGGTGCTGCGCTCGCAGCCGTGGGCTTCCTGCTGA
This sequence comes from Bradyrhizobium sp. Mp19, assembly GCF_029952935.1. Lineage (NCBI taxonomy): Bacteria > Pseudomonadati > Pseudomonadota > Alphaproteobacteria > Hyphomicrobiales > Nitrobacteraceae > Bradyrhizobium > Bradyrhizobium sp. Mp19. The sequence continues at coordinate 27,355 of NZ_JASAUT010000027.1, forward strand.
TCACGGCGATCTACGTGATGCTGGCGACCGGGTTCGCGATGCACGTCCCGGAACTGTTTCCGACGCGGTATCGGCTTCGCGGCACGGCGATCTGCGCCACGTCCGGACGCATCGCGACCGCGCTGGTTCAATATGTCGTGGTTGCGATCTTCGCCTGGCAGGGGCTGACCGGCGTGCTGACGACCCTGGCCGGCATCCTCGTCTTCCAGGCCGTGGTCTTCCTCGTGTTCGGTTTCGAGACCAAGGGACGATCTCTGGAGGACGCGTCGGCGGTCACGGACGCCGAGGCGGGAGAGCGGTCGTCGATGGCGCGGAGGCCGGCGGACCTCGGCGCCTAGCCCAGATCTGAGCAGGCCGCCCTGATCCGGTCGCGGAGCCAGCCATTGGCATTGCTCTGATCGTATCTGCGGTGCCAGTACAACATCCAGTCGAACGGCGCGGACTCGAACGGCAGTTCCTCCATCCTCAGATCGGCGTCCATCAGCACGGTTGCGAGGTGTCCCGGCATCACCGCGAGCAGATCGGTCTTCTTCAAGACGTGAGGCACGACCAGCCAATGCGGGACGTTCAGGGCGATGCGTCTTCGATGGCCGCGTTCGGCGAGCACGTCGTCGACGAAGCGAAGATCGGTCGGGCTCATCGAGACCTTCATGTGCTCCTGCGCGATGAAGCGCTCGAAGGTCAGCCGTGCGCGCTTGATCTGGTGCCCGCGTCGCATCAGGCAGACCATGCGGTCGCGCAGCAACGTCTCGGAACGGATCGATGCGGAGTGCTCGAGCCCCATGCTCACCGCGACGTCGATCTCGTCCCGCTCCAGCGCATCGATCGTCAGGGCAGGCGGCAGATGGATCGTGTTGTAGGAGATCCGCCCCTCCGGCGGCCGTGCTGCGGCGAGTCGCGGCAGCAGCAGGCACGCGAGAATGTCCGACATCCTGATCGTGAAGGTGCGTTCCGTCCGGTTTGGATCGAAGCCGGCGTCGCTCGCCATCACGCGCTCGACCTGGCGCAGGACCTGGCGCAATGGCTCCGCCAGTTCGGTGGCGCGGGGCGTCGGCTTCATCCCGGTCGTGGTCCGCACCAGGAGTTCGTCCTTGAACATCCCGCGCAACCGGTTGAGCGCATTGCTCATCGCCGGTTGACTGAGGCCGACGCGATCCGCCGCCTTGGTGACGTGACGCTCGGTCAGCAGTGCGTCCAGCGCGACGAGCAGGTTGAGGTCGATGGATCGAAGGTTCATCGATCATTCATATCGTGAATGACGAAAGATCACAAATCCATTTCATCCATGATGACGCAGGGCGTATCAATCGATCCGACCAAGGAGACATCAATGAGCTTTGAGACGATCAAGCACGACGTGAAGATCTGCATGTTCGACCAGTACGGCACGGTCGTCGACATGCAGGGCGGCCTGACCAGGATCGCGGCGCCGTTCCTCGAGAAGAAGGGCTGGAAGGGCGACCCGAATTCCTTCGTCACGTGGTGGCGTCGCACGCATTTCGAGAACTCGATGATCGATGCGCTGCTGCATCGCGAGCACACGCCCTATCGCGAGATCGGGCACCGCGCGGTTGCCCACGTCATGGACCGCGCGAAGATCGACTATACGATGGACGATGTGCGCACCCTCGTGGGCGAGATCGAGAAGCTGGTGCCGTTTCCGGAGGTGCCGGACGCGCTCGCGCGGCTGCAACGCAAGTACAAGCTCGTGGTGCTCTCGAACGGCGATCCGGACATGCTCGAGACCGCGAAGCAGTACCACAAGGTCCCGTTCGATCGCGTGATCTCGGTGACTGAGGCCAATTCGTTCAAGCCGCATGTCGCGACCTATACGAAAGCGGCCGAGATCATGGGCGTGAAGCCGGCGCAGGTGCTGTTCGTGGCCAATCATGCCTTCGATTGCATTGGCGCCAAGTCCGCCGGCATGCGGACGGCCTTCATCGACCGGCGCAGCCGCCCGTTCGGGATCACGCCGCACCAGCCCGATATCCTGGTGCCGTCGATGAAGGACCTCGCCGATGCGATCGTCTGATCGCGAGCCGCTGTCGGGCATCAGGGTCCTGGACCTCTGCCGGGTGGTCTCCGGCCCGTTTGCCACGATGCAGCTCGGCGATCTCGGCGCCGACATCGTCAAGATCGAGGATCCCAGGCACGGCGACGAAAGCCGCCGCTACGGCCCGCCCTTCATCGGCGGCGAGAGTGCGTATTTCCTGTCGGTGAACCGCAACAAGCGAAGTTGCGCCATCGATCTGAAGTCGCCGGCCGGGCGCGAAGCGGTGCTCGATCTTGCATCCGTCGCAGATGTCGTCATCGAGAACTTCCGTCCCGGTACGCTGGACAAATGGGGGCTCGGCTTCGACGCGCTGAGGGCCCACAAGGGCGACATCATCCTGTGCAGCATCTCGGGGTTCGGGCGCACCGGTGCCGACGCCGCGCGCCCCGGCTACGATCTGATCCTGCAGGGCGAATCCGGCGTGATGGACATCACCGGCGATCCGGATGGGCCGCCGACCAAGGTCGGCACGTCGATCGCCGACCTCGTCACGGGCCTCTATGCGTCGCATTCGGTGCTGGCTGCCCTGATGCGGAAGAGCCGCACCGGCGAGGGCGGCCAGGTCGACGTCTCCATGCTCGACGCCATGGCATCGCTGCTGACGTTCAACGCCGGCATGTACTTCGCCTCGGGAGAAAGCCCGAGGCGCCGCGGCAATGTCCATCCGACCATCAGCCCGTATGAACCGTTCGAAACCAGCGATGGCTGGATCAATGTCGGGGTCGCGAACGACAAGTTCTGGGCGGCCTTCTGCGACGTCATCGGCCGTCCGGAGCTGCGCGAGGACGTCCGCTTCGTAACCGCTCCGAAGCGCGCGGCGAGCCGCAACGAGCTCGTCGCGATCCTTTCGCCGATCTTCGCCCGGAGGAGCCGCGCCGACTGGCTGCAGGCGCTCGGCGCGGCGGGCATTCCGTGCGGCGCGATCAAGTCGGTCGGCGAGGTCTGCGAAACGCCGCAACTCACGCAGCGCGGAATGGTCCAGACCATCAACCATCCGGCCGCGGGAGATGTGAAGTTCATCGCGAGGCCGACGCGATTCGGCGATGTCCCGCCGCCACCTTCCACGCCGCCGCCGATGCTCGGCGAACACACGAGCGAAGTGTTTGCGGAATGGCTCGGCTGGAGCGACGATCAGCTCGGGAGATTTGCCGACGCGGGCGCGTTCGGCGACCTCGGACGGACATTCGTGCGACCGCCCGTGTGAGTATCGTTATCCAGGCATCGTCATGAGAGCTATCGCCGGGCAGATGCCGCGTCGCGCCGTCGGTGACGAGCGGCAGGCGTCCGGATCGTTCTTCCTGTCTCTTCGGGCTTGAGATCGCCTACCGGGACGAGACGTGCATCGGACCGCAATCTGGCACTTTGCGCTTGCTGCCAGCGCTCCCTCGGACGGGGCACTGGCATTGCCAGGATCGATATCCGGTTTCATACTCCGGCATAGGCCGGAGCCGGCCAGCTAACCTGTCGGCGCGGCCGACCCGGAGAATGCAAGAGACGATACCGGGTTACTGAGCGGCGGAGAGACGGCGATGTCGTTTCGTCTCGCATTTACCTTTGTGTCGATAGCAGCGCTGCTGTTTGATCCGACTGACGCCGTGTCGCAGGACATGCTGCGGAATGTCGACCTCAACAGTCCGGAAATGACGGCGTCGGAGATGACGCGCGCCGAGGTCGACGCGCTCCTCAAGTCGGTCCCTCAAGGGGACGGACGCACTGCGGATTTGGATGGAAAGCGACTGTCGCACCTCGATCTCTCGGGCCTCGACTTCACCGGCGGCAACCTTCATCTCGTAAAGCTCAACCGGGCCAATCTGAAAGGCGCCCGCTTCGATCGGGCCGTCTTGAACCAGGCCTGGCTGATCGACGCGGACTTGACGGGGGCATCCCTCGTCAAGGCATCGCTGCTCGGCACGCAGATGCAACGCGCCAGGCTTGGCGGCGCCGATTTGAGCGGCGCCCGGATAACCGCCGATCTTTCCGGCGCCAGCCTGATCGGGGCCAGGCTTGCGGGCGCCGATCTGAGCGCCGACATGCGCAACCAATCGATGGGCCTGATGCGTGGCGTGCTCAAATCCGCCGATCTGCGGAATGCGGATCTCAGCGGCGCCAATCTCTCGCGCGCTGATCTCGAATTCGCGCAACTGCAGAACGCCAATCTGGCGAACTGCAGCCTCTACAGAGCTGACCTTGCGGGAGCCGATCTGTCCGACGCCAATGTCGCCGGCGCAGATTTCACCGAGACCGACCTTGCGTCGGCCCTCTTGCCGGGCGCGGCCGCGCTGGCCGAGGCCCGCAATCTGGACAAGGCCCGGAACTTGAACCTGGCGCGGCGCCCCCGTTAGGGATCGAATTGCAGTGTCCTGCGACAAGACCTATGTTCTGTCTTGAGAACCACGCAGCCGCTCATCGTGCGGCGGGCAGGACCACGGTGGATGGTTGCATGTGGCACCGGAGGTGACGCCATGACCATTTCTCCCAAACTGCACAACTATCTCGCTGCAGAAAACATCGAGTACGACGAAATCCCGCACGTACTGACGATGTCGTCCGCCCTTACCGCCCAGGCTTGTCACGTCTCGGGCGATCGCTTGGCCAAGGCCATCGTGCTGCGCCGCAACGACGGGTACCTGCTCGCCGTGCTGCCGGCATCGCATCACCTCAGGCTGGCGGATCTCAGGGCGAGATTCGGTGACGATATCGCTATGGCCGCCGAAAGCGAGATCGATCGGCTGTTCACGGACTGTGCGCACGGAGCGGTTCCCGCCGCCGGCAGCTGCTACGGGCTCGACGTTATCGTTGATGACAGCATCCGGATGCAGCCCGAGATCTATATCGAAGCTGGCGATCATGAGACGTTGCTTCATCTCGGTCGTGCGCAATTCGCACGCCTGACCGCCGGTTCTCTGCATGGCAGCTTCAGTGCGCACGACTGAGGCGACATGACAGCGGGACCATCTGTCGGTGCGCCCCGACCGGAGCATGATCCGGGAGGGTGCGAAGTGTCTCTCTCCCGAGACAAGGGAGGAACGCGTTTGAGCGGAGATCATGCTCAAGCAAGGGGCTCATGCGCGATGACGATCCGACCCGGTTTCATCGCGTCTTAAGGCGCGGCACGCATGCGGTCGCGTCAACTCTGTTGTATATTTGCGAACGAGGGGGCTGCTGCCTTGGACGGGAGGTCCTCCATGAAAGTCAAGGACGTGATGCACAAGGGCGTCGATTGGGTAAGCCCCGACACGCCAATTACCGAAATCGCGAAATTGATGCAAGGCCACGACATCGGCTGCATTCCGATCGGGCAAGACGATCGTCTGATCGGGATGGTGACGGATCGCGACCTCGTCTGCAAAGGTCTTGCGAGCAAGGACTTCAACTCTGCGCGTACCACGGCGCGGGATGTGATGACCGAAGGCATCCACTGCTGCCGCGAAGACGACGATCTGGCGAAAGCGGTGCACCACATGGAAACGCTGAAGGTCCGCAGGCTGCCTGTGATCAACAAGAGTAAACGGATGGTCGGCATGGTCAGCCTGGGGGATATAGGCCAGTTTGCCGGTGCCGATCTCGTGTCCGAATGCATGAAGAGCGTGTCTGCTCATCATTGAAGCGAGGCCGGTCTGCGGGAATCCGGCAGACCGGTCAGTATCATGATCAACTGGGAAGGCAAGCGGTGCCGGCTGTCTCACAGGCATCGGCCCGAAGCTGGACGGCGATCGGCACAGTTCGATCTCCATCCGATCTGTCGAGGGGCAGATCGCACGACGATCCGCCCGCCGTCGCGATATCGCCTGGTCAATCAACCCAGGTGATGAACCTTCTGCAAGCCGTAGACCGGGGTCGGGATGCCCTCCATCCGCGCCTTCAGTTGCAGCGCCAGATATTGGGAGTAATGCCGCGACTGGTGCAGGTTGCCGCCGTGGAACCAAAGCGCTTGCTGCTGAGTCGGCTTCCACATGTTGCGCTGCTCACCCTCCCACGGGCCGGGGTCCTTTGTGGTCTCGGATCCAAGACCCCAGACCTTTCCGACCTTGTCGGCGACGTCCTTCGAGATCAGGTCGGCGGCCCAACCGTTCATTGAGCCATAGCCGGTGGCATAGACGACGAGATCGGCGGGGAGTTCGCTGCCGTCCACGAACCTGACGCCGGTTTCGGTCAGTTCCCGCACCGCCGCGCCCTTGCCGCTCTTGAGCTTGATCGAACCATCGATCACGAGATCGCAGGCGCCGACGTCGATGTAATAGCCCGAGCCGCGGCGCAGGTACTTCATGAACAGGCCGGAGCCGTCGTCGCCCCAATCATGCATGAAGCCGACTTTCTCCAGCGCGGCGTAGAAATCCTTGTCGCGCTCGCGCATCTGTTCATAGAGCGGGATCTGGAATTCGTGCATGATCTTGTAGGGTAGCGAGGCGAAGATCAGGTCGGCCTTGCGTGTGGTCACTCCGCTCGCGACCGCCTGCTCCGAATAGAGCGCGCCGAGCCCGATATCCATCAGCGTGTCGGACTTCACGATGTGCGTGGATGAGCGCTGCACCATGGTGACGTCGGCACCACCTTCCCACAGCGCCGCGCAAATGTCGTGGGCGGAGTTGTTCGAGCCGATCACCACCACCTTCTTGCCGCGATATTTCTCCGGCCCCGGGTGGGTCGAGGAATGCTGCTGCTCACCCTTGAAGATGTCCTGCCCCTTGTAGGTGGGCCAGTTCGCCTTGCCCGACATGCCGGTCGCGAGCACGAGTTGCTTCGGCTTGAGCGTGATCTCCTTGCCGTCGCGCTCGACCACGACAGTCCATTCCCCGGCCTTCTCGTCATACCTGGCCGACTTCGCCGCGGTCGAGCTCCAGTAGTTGAGCTCCATCACCTTCGTGTACATCTCCAGCCAGTCGCCGATCTTGTCCTTCGGCGCGAACACCGGCCAGTTCTTCGGGAAGTCGATATAGGGCAGATGGTCGTACCAGACCGGATCGTGCAGGCAGAGCGACTTGTATCGCTTGCGCCAGGAATCGCCGGCGCGTTCGTTCTTCTCGATGATGATGGTCGGCACATTCAGTTGCCGCAGCCGCGCGCCAAGCGCGATGCCGCCCTGCCCACCGCCGATGATCAGCGCATAGGGTTGTTTTGCATGACCCAGTTCGGTGATTTCCTGGTCACGTTCCTCGCGCCAGCTCTTACGGTCCTTGCCATGGCCGTGCTTGGCGCCGAGCGGACGGGTGAAGCCGGATTTCTCCTCATGTCCCTTGAGCTCGGCCATGGTGGTGAGCAAGGTCCAGATGCGTCCATCCTTCATGCGCAGGTGACCATAGCCGCGCGCGACATCGGTCTCGAACTCGATCCAGCTCTCGATGATGCCCCCGGCCTCGCTCGCAGCTTCGCCATCGGCAATGCGCCATCCCGACGGTTTGCTGTCCGCAAGCCGCGCCTTCAGCATGTCGCGGATCTGATCCTTGCCTTCCATGGTTTTGATGTTCCAGGTGAAGGTGACCAGATCGCGCCAGTAGCAATCGGTCTGGAACAGCGCGATCGCGCGTTCGATGTCACCCGACGACAACGCGGCGTTGAACTCGTCGAGCAGCGCGGTGATCTTTCCGTCCGGGGCCTTCGTGAGCATGTTTCATTCTCCCATATGCCGGCGTCGATCGCCTTTGCGTCGTGGTTCCGGCGCGTTCGTTAGCGAGGTCGAATCTTGCCTCGATCATCATGTCAGCAAGCCTCATGCCATCGCGGCGCATCTCGAAAAACGCTCGGCATTTCCTCGCGTTAACTGCCGGCGCCGGGCCGCCTCACTTGTTGCGCCATGCAACAGGTGTTGCACGCAACAAACTTGATCGGCGGCACAATCCGAGTGACACTCGAAGCAACAACGTGCGGGGAAACATCCAGGAGCATCAGCCGTGACGACGGAGCGGGCTGCGCACATCGACGAGCTGGTTCGCGTTGCGGTCGGCCAGACCAGCGCGCGTGATGCAATCATCCATCAGTCGTGGGTACGATGCGTCTCCGAACACAAGCTCGATCCGTTGGTCCTGCGCGACGCTCGTATCGTGACATCCGGGCGGCTGCGCGAGCATCGCGACGCCATGGACGAGTTCCTCCACACGGCGCGCTTCGGCGTCGAGATGCTGTATCGCCAGATCGCCGGACTCGGCTACGTGCTGCTACTCACCGATGCCAGGGGCATCACGGTGGATTTCATCGGCGACCCGACATTCAACAACACGCTTCGCAAGGCCGGCCTCTATCTCGGCGCCGACTGGAACGAGCCGCATGCCGGCACTTGCGCCGTCGGCACCTGCATCGCGACCGAAGAAGCCCTGACGGTGCATCAATCCGACCATTTCGACGCCACCCATATTCCGCTGACCTGCACGGCCGCGCCGGTCTTCGATCCCAGCGGCAAGCTCGCTGCGGTCCTGGATATCTCCGCGCTGCGCTCGCCGGAACCGAAGGCCAGCCAGTTCCTGGCGCTGCAACTGGTCAAGTCGTTCGCTCACAAGATCGAGAATGCGAACCTGCTGAACCGTTTCCGGCAGGAATGGATCATCAAGCTGTCCGGCTCCGCGGAATTCGCCGATGTCGATCCGGATTATGTGATGGCCGTCGACAGCAGCGGCCGCATCATCGGCTTCAACAATCGCGCAAGGCAGCTGCTCGCCCGCGAACTGGCCAAGCGTCCGGACCTTCGCCTGCGGGCCGACGGCTTCGGCGTGTCCGACATCTTCGAATGCACCATCGACGATCTGCCGCGCTTCGCCCATTCGCGCCCCACCGGCCAGCGCACGCTGCGGCTTGTTAACAGCGGCGCGACGCTGTTCGCACAGACCCTGCCGCCCCCGAACAAGCTGGTGGTGCCGGCCTCCTTCCGCAGCGAGTCGGCGCTTCCGGCGCCGTTGCGCCACCTGTTCCGCGGCGATCCCGCCATGCATCATGTGGTGACGCGCGCCGCCAAGCTCATCAATACCCAGATGGGCTTGCTCATCACCGGCGAAACTGGCACCGGCAAGGAGCACCTGACGAAGGCGCTGCATTCGGTCAGTGCGCGGGCAGGCAGACCTTTCGTCGCGGTCAACTGTGCCGCGCTGCCGGAAAGCCTGATCGAGAGCGAGCTGTTTGGCCACGAGGCGGGCGCCTTCACCGGTGCGGCGGCCAAGGGCAAGAAGGGTCTCGTGCTCGAGGCCGATGGCGGCACCCTGTTCCTCGACGAGATCGGCGACATGCCGATCTCGTCGCAGACGCGCCTGTTGCGCGTGCTCGCCGAACGCGAGGTGACGCCGGTCGGCCGCACCCGGCCGGTCCCGCTCAATGTCCGCGTCATCGCTGCCACCCATCGCGACCTCGTCGCGCTGGTGAAGGCGGGGCAGTTCCGCGAGGATCTCTATTTCCGCCTCAACGGCGCGGTGCTTGCGCTGCCTCCGCTGCGTCAGCGCACCGATATCGAGTGGCTGATCGATCAATCCCTGCATCGGCTTTCGACGGAGCACAAGGCCAACTATGCGCTGACGGCAAGCGCGCGCAGTGCGCTGCTCAAGTACCAATGGCCTGGCAATATCCGCGAGTTGATCAACGCGCTCGATCATGGCTGCGCGCTGTCGACCGACGGCACGATCGATCTTGCCGATCTGCCGGACCGGATCGCTCAGCCCTTGCGTGAGGACAGCTCCGGAAAGCCGGTACGAGGCGGAACGGCAACGTCACGGCAAGCCGATGCGCTACTGACGGCCTTGCGCAACAATCGCTGGAACGTCTCGCGGGTGGCACGCGAACGCGGCGTGGATCGCTCGACCATCCATCGCCAGATTCTCCGCTTCGGCATCACGATGCCGAAAGACCTGACCTGACCGCAGGCGCTGCCCGCCGTCGCTGACCGCCCTGGTCAGATACGATGTCCCTGCCGAACGGTGGCTGGCTGAATGGTGGAAAATCGGCGCACTATTCAGAACAAAACCACGAACCCATACATAATTGAAATTGCACGTGATTTTTCCTGCCCCGAGGCGTTCGACCGCCGTCGCCGCCGACTTCGGCCCAGCCGCTGTCGCAAGCGAAAATTCGGCACGCCTCACGACAGCGTGCGCCGTTCGCTGCGGGATCGTAGTATTGTCGTCGGCAGCCGTCGAAGCTAGGATTTCGCGTAGCATTCGATCGCGACGCACGAAGAGATGCACTCCAGAATCAAGCGGATGGTCGCGGCTGCGATCGGACGGCACGGCAAATGGAGGACATTATGGCGTGGCGTGACGACAAGGCCCGGGCAGCCCTGATCCGCGATGCAGCGGGCAGCGTGCCAGCGGGCAAGAGCCCCCGGGCCTTTGCCGAGCCCTTGTTCGGCTACACCAATATCGAGGATCTCGCCAATTACGATGCCGCCTCGCTTGCCCAACTGGCGGAGCAAGCTTGGGAGCACGTGCAGCGACGCACGGCCGGCAGCGCCGATATCCGCGTCGTCAATCCGACGTTGCCGAACGGGCGCGAGATTTCCGTGCTCGAAATTCTCAACGACAACATGCCTTTCCTGTTCGATTCCACCATGGCGGAGCTCGCCGAGCAAGGCCTCGAGGTCACCCTGGTCGCTCACCCGATCATCGCCGTGGAGCGCGATGAAGGGGGCAAGCTGCTGCGATTCTACGGGGAAGCACTGCCGGAGGGAGCAAAGGGCGCGCGCGAAAGCCTGATTCATCTCCATATCACCCGCCTGGATGCGGATTCCGATCGCCAGAAGCTGATCGACGGCCTGACCAGGACGTTGAACAATGTCCGCGCCTGCGTTGCCGACTGGCGCGTCATGCGTGACAGTGTCGAGGAAGCGATCAAGACGTTCTCTTCCAATCCGCCGCCGCTGCCGATCGACGAACTCGCCGAAGCCAATCAGTTCCTGCAATGGCTCTGCGCGGACAATTTCACTTTCCTCGGCGTGCGCAAATATCGCTTCTCGCCCGACAGCGACGCGTCGGACGACATTACAACCGGCGAAGGCCTCGGCATCCTGCGCGATCCGGACGTGAAGGTCCTGCGCCGAGGCAGCGAAATGGTGGTGATGACGCCGGAAATCCGCGAATTCATGCACGAGCCGACCCTGCTGATCGTCATCAAGGCCAATGTCTCCAGCCGCGTCCATCGCCGCACCCGGATGGATTATGTGGGCATCAAACTCTACTCGCCCGACGGCCGGCTCGAAGGCGAGTTGCGCGTCGTCGGCCTTTTCACCTCGGGCGCCTATACTCGCTCGGTACGGCAGATCCCTTATGTCCGCCACAAGGTTTCGCGGGTGCTGCAGCGCGCGGGCTTCGACCCGAACGGCCATTCCGGCAAGGCGCTGATGCATATTCTCGAAGATTATCCGCGCGACGAGCTGTTCCAGATCGACGTCGACACGCTCTACAACTTCGTCATCGAGATCCTGATCCTCTACGAGCGTCCGCGCGTCCGGGCGCTGCCGCGGGTCGACAAGTTCGATCGCTTCGTCTCCATCCTTACCTTCATTCCGCGCGACAAATACGACACCGACGTCCGCACGCGCGTCGGAGCCTTTTTGGCGCAGGCCTACAAAGGGAAGCTCTCCGCTTCCTACGTATCATTCCCTGAAGGGGCGCTTGCGCGCGTCCACTTCATCATCGGACGCTATGAAGGCAAAACGCCCGTCGTCGACCGCGCCCTGCTCGAAGCCGGGATCAGCGCCATTGCCGCGACCTGGGCCGACAAGCTGAAGGCCGCGCTCACCGCGTCGACCGACGGCATGCGGGCGCGCATGCTCACCAACCGATATGCCCAGGCCTTCAGCGGCGGCTATACCGAGGTGTTCAGCGCGGAACAGGCGATCGCCGATATCACGACCGTCGAAAAGCTGACGCCGGCCCGCCCGGTAACGATTTCGGTTTACCGCATCGAAGGCGACGATCCGAGGCGCTTCGGCCTTAAGGTGTTTTCGGATGCCGTGCCGCTGTCGTTATCCTACCGCGTGCCGGTGATCGAAAATCACGGCCTGCGCGTGGTCAACGAACGCACCTATCAGATCGTGCCCGGTACCAGGCCTGCGCCGGTCTGGCTGCACGACATGACGATCGAGACCAGCGACGGCCAGCCCATCGAGATCAACCCGGAATTCAGCCATCGCCTGGAAGCCTCGATCATGGCGGTGGTGACCGATCGCGCCGAATCCGACGGATATAACGGCCTGATCCTGCGCACCGCCCTAAGTTGGCGGGAAGTCTCGACCATTCGGGCGCTGTCGCGTTATCTCCACCAGATCCGCGCTCCGTTCACCCAGGATTACATGTGGGAGACCGTGCGCAAGAACGCCGCGATCACGGCCAGCCTGGTCGCGATGTTCCAGACCCGCCTCGATCCGCGCCTCGCCTTGACGGACGCCGAGCGCGCGGCGCGCGAGGCGGCTTTGCTTGCCGAGATCGAGGAACAGCTCAAATCCGTCGCCTCGCTCGATGAAGACCGCATCCTGCGCCGCTTCACCAATCTGGTGCAGGCTACCGTTCGCACCAATCTGTGGCAGATCGGCGAGGATGGACATCCGCGTCCGGTGATCTCCTTCAAGTTCGAGGCGCGCAGGATCGACGACTTGCCCGCTCCACGACCGCTCTACGAGATCTTCGTCTATTCCCCTCGCGTCGAAGGTATTCACCTGCGGTTCGGCAAGGTTGCGCGCGGTGGCTTGCGCTGGTCCGACCGGCCGCAGGATTTCCGCACCGAGATCCTCGGCCTGGTGAAAGCGCAGCAGGTCAAGAACGCCGTGATCGTACCGGTCGGTGCCAAGGGCGGCTTCGTGCCCAAGCGCCTGCCGCCGCCTTCCAAGCGCGACGCCTGGCTCGCGGAGGGTACCGAAAGCTATCGCATCTTCGTTCGCTCGCTGCTCGAACTCACCGACAATCTCGACGGCGACATCGTCGTGCCGCCCGAATCCACCGTGCGCCACGACGGCGACGACCCCTACCTCGTCGTTGCCGCCGACAAGGGCACCGCCACCTTCTCCGACGTCGCCAACGCGATTTCGGCCGAGAAGAATCATTGGCTCGGCGATGCCTTCGCATCCGGCGGCAGCCAGGGTTACGACCACAAGAAGATGGGGATCACGGCGCGCGGCGCCTGGGCGGCGGTCAAGCGCCACTTCCGCGAGCTCGGCACCGACATTCAGACCATGCCGTTCACCGCGGTCGGCGTCGGCGACATGTCGGGCGACGTTTTCGGCAATGGCATGCTGCTCTCGCCGGCGACAAGGCTTGTGGCGGCTTTCGATCATCGCGACATCTTCATCGATCCTTCGCCCGATCCATCGACCAGCTTCGCCGAGCGCAAGCGCCTGTTCGATCTGCCGCGATCGAGCTGGCAGGACTACGACAAGTCGCTGATCTCGCAGGGCGGCGGCGTGTTCTCGCGCTCGCTCAAGGCGATCCCGCTTGCGCCGGAAGTGCGCACGCTGCTCGATCTCGACAAGCCGCAAGCCACGCCTTTCGAGGTGATGACGGCGATCCTGAAGGCTCGCGCGGACCTGTTGTGGTTTGGCGGCATCGGCACCTATGTCCGCTCCTCCGGGGAAAGCGACGATCAGGTCGGGGACCGCGCCAACGATCCGATCCGCATCGCGGGTGGCGACGTGCGCGCCCGGGTGATCGGCGAAGGGGCCAACCTCGGCGTTACCCAGCGCGGCCGCATCGAAGCGGCGCAGAAGGGCGTCAAGCTCAACACCGACGCCATCGACAATTCGGCCGGCGTGAACACGTCCGACGTCGAGGTCAACATCAAGATCGCGCTGGCGCGCCCCGAGCGCGAGGGGCGCCTCAGTCCCACTGACCGCAACAGCCTGCTTGCCGCGATGACCGACGAGGTCGGCGCGCTGGTGCTGCGCAACAACTATCTGCAGACGCTGGCGCTCTCGCTGGCCGAGCGCAAGGGTGTGGCCGAGACCGGATTCCTCACCCGCCTGATGCAGTCGCTCGAACGGCGCGGCTTGCTCAGCCGCGCTGTGGAGTTCCTGCCCGACGACGCCGCGCTCACCGAGCGCACACGGCGCGGCCAGTCCCTCGCGCGGCCCGAGCTTGCCGTGCTGCTCGCCTACGCCAAGCTGACCCTCTACGATGACCTGCTCGTCACCAGCGTGCCCGATGACCCCTATCTTGCGCGCGAACTATCCCAGTATTTTCCGCGCGAGGTTCAGGACAAATTCCCGACCGCGGCCGGATTGCATCGCCTGCGGCGGGAGATCATCGCGACCAGTCTCGCCAATGCGGTGATCAATCGCGGCGGCCCGGCCTGCGTCGTGCGCCTGATCGACGAGACCGACGCCGATATCCCGACCATCGTCATGGCCTATGTGGCGGTCGATGAATGCTTCGGCCTGAAGTGGCTCAATGACGCCATCGACGCGCTCGACGCCTGCATCGACGGGCAGCTGCAGCTGTCCCTCTACGCTTCAGTGCAGGACCTCCTGCTCTCCCGCATGGTCTGGTACGTGCGCAATGTCGATTTCAAGGACGGGCTGGAGGCCGTCGTCGCGCGCTTCGGCCCGGCGATCCGCCAGATCGTCGCCGGGCTCGACACTGCCTTGCCGCCGGACTTGCAAGCCGCGCGCGTCAAGCGGCGGCAGGAACTCGCCGATGCCGGTGTCCCGGCCGGCCTCGCCGGCGAACTCGCCGATCTCGACGCTTTGGTCTCGGCTCCCGACATCGTGACGGTTGCCGAGCGCACTGCGCGCCCCCTCGGCGATGCCGCCGCGACCTTCTACGCCGCCGAGGCGAATTTCCGTCTCGACCGCATCGTCGCCGCCGCACGCAGTGTGCCGGCCAACGATTATTTCGAACGCATGGCCATCGATCGCGCCGTCGAGCAGATCGCCGGCGCCGAAAGGAGACTGGCCGCCGATATGCTGGCAACCGGCCAGTCTGGCCAGCAGGCCGTCGAGACCTGGCTCGCGGCTCACCCCGAGGCGACGCGTATCCGCCGCTCGGTCGAGGAGATCGCTGCCAGCGGCCTGACCCTCGCCAAGCTGACGGTGGCGGCGAACCTGCTGGGGGACCTGGTCAAGGCCTGAGGGCGTGCGAGGCCGCGATGTGAGAAGCGCAATGCTGGCGCAGGTAGTTAGCCGGCAGACGGAGGAATCCAATGATCCACGCCACCTGCCATACCGCCGACAATGTTCGCTGCATCGAGTTCGATGCCACACCGTGGTTCAGCGAGGCTGACGCACCGAGCATTATCGATTTGGCCCATCGAGGATGGACCAGCACTGCGATTGCAGATTCCCTCGAGCACAGACAAGGATACGAACGCCTGCACGACCTCGTTGAGTACGCGGCGAAGCGACTGCAACTGGAATCTCTGGAGGACCCAACCTGGGAAACCTTCGAGTGTGTCGTCGATGGACCCGAGGCCGTCGCCTGGCTCGAGAAAAACCGGCCCAACGTTGTGGCAAGAATCCCTTAAAGCCGCGGGAAGCGCGGCAAAGGCCACAATTGATCGGCGGCAAACGAAGCGGAAATGGCGCACCCGACACGATTCGAACGTGTGACCTTTGCCTTCGGAGCAAGATAACGTACTCATCCGAAAAGTACGATAGGGCGCGCTATTATGCGCTATCCAGCTGAAGCGTCTGGATATTCTCAACAACAGAAGCGACGTTCCTATCCGAAACCCCGCGCCGATTTTCTCCCGCCTGCTTACGCGTTGCTTACTTGGGAGATCGCGCCCGGAACGAAGGAACGTTATGGTCAAGATCACAAAGAGGGTTGTCGAAGCGGCGGTTCAGGCAGACCGCCTACGCGCTCGACCGTGATTCACGAAAAGCTGTTGGTAAACGAGCGCGCAATTGCAACAGCTGGATTGGCGAAGGACGTTGAGGCGGTGAACCAGTACGCGGCCGTGACGAGCCAGGGACCCGCGCTCCGTTGAAAGCGAATGCCAGCAAGAATGGTTGCTACCAGCCCAAAAGCTGCGACCTCGAGTTCGGCGCGGTATACGAGCGGCCGAAACGCTTAGCCGCCACCAATCCCGCGCGCGACAGGATCGCCAGATGTGATGACATGGTGTTTTGCGGGACCGACAGGGCCTTGGCGATATCGCCAGCCGCCAGTTCTTCCGGTTCGTTCTTCACCAGCAGGCGAAAAGCATCGAGCCGGGTCGGCTGGGCCAATGCGGCCAGTGCCAAGATGGCTTGCTCTGATTCCATATATCGAGAATTATTGATATATCAGAAAACCGTTTAGGCGATCATTAGTCGTCTTTATTTCGATAATACTAGAAATACGGTTGACATTCTGAAGCTGTTGCGACAGATTATGGACATGAAACTGGATGACGCAGCCATGCACCTTGAAGCTTTGGGCAATCCGACCCGGCTCAAGATCTATCGTGCCCTTGTTCGCGCTGGGCAGGCTGGTCTGGCCGTCGGCCGACTGCAGGATAAACTAAAAATCGCGCCATCAACCCTGTCGCACCACGTCAAGACGCTCGTGACCGCCGGCCTCATCACCCAGGTACGGGAGGCAACGACTCTGACGTGTCACGCCAACTATGACGTGATGCAGGGGCTGGTCGACTTTCTAGTTGCTGAATGCTGCGCCGATGCGACCGAATGCAAGGATACAAGCACTGCGGCCTGACCTTTTCAGGTCGAAAATTTCGATATTTCTAGTTTGATAGGAGAAACAAAATGGAACAGTCGAAGTCGGTTGCGATCATTGGCGCAGGTCCTGTCGGACTTGCCGCCGCTGCTCATGTTCTTGAACGCGGAATGACGCCGGCCGTTTTGGAAGCAGGTCCGGAAATTGGTCATGCGATGCGGCAGTGGAGCCACGTGCAGTTGTTCTCGCCGTGGGAATACAACGTCGACAAAGCGGCTGAGCGCTTGCTGGCGCCAACCGGTTGGAATTCGCCGGATCCAAAGCAATATCCGACCGGCGGTGAGTTGCTGTCGCAGTATCTCGAACCGCTGGCTCACCGCACGGTGCTCAAGGATCACATTCATACATCAAGCCGCGTGATCGACATCAGTCGCGTTGGTTTCGACAAGCTCAAGACCAAAGGCCGCGGCGACGCGCCTTTCGAGCTTCGCTACCAAAACGGGCAGGGCCCGAAAAGCATTCGCGCCGATGCGGTGATCGATACGTCAGGTACTTGGTTCTCGCCGAACCCTGGTGGCGCAAACGGTCTTCCGGCCCTCGGCGAGCGGGAGAACGCTACCAAGATCGCGTACGGGATGCCCGACGTGCTCGGCAAGGATCGCGCCCGGTATGCTGGAAAGGCCATCGCCGTGCTCGGGGCTGGGCATTCTGCGGTTGGCACGCTAATCGAACTCACGAATCTGAAATCTCAGGCTGCGAGCACCGAAGTCATTTGGGTCTTGCGCGGTGGCAATCCTGCCAAAGCTTTTGGCGGGGGCGTCAATGACAAACTCGTGGCGCGTGGCGAACTGGGAATGGCTCTGGCAGGGCTGGTAACCTCTGGGCAAATCCGAGTGGAAGCCAGCTTCCCTGTGACTCGCATCGACCGTGACGGCGAGCGCCTGAAGCTTGCCACTGCCGGATGCTGCGACCGGAGCATTGTGGCTGACGAACTAATCGTCGCGACGGGGTTCCGTTCCGACCTCGAATTCTTGCGGGAACTTCGGATTCAGCTCGATCCGGCCATCGAATGCCCGATCGCGCTGGCGCCGCTGATCGACCCCAATGAACATAGCTGCGGCACAGTACGCCCACATGGCGCGGCCGAACTCGCGCAGGACGAGCCGGGATTCTACTTCGCCGGCATGAAGTCATATGGGCGTGCGCCAACGTTCCTGATGCTCACCGGCTATGAGCAGGTGCGGTCAATTGCGGCCAAAATTGCCGGTGACAATGAAGCGGCAGCGCGGGTTGAACTCGTATTGCCCGAGACAGGCGTGTGCAGCCGCAGCGCGACACCGGGACAGGTCGAATGCTGCGGCGGGCCGGCCACCGAACGGGCGGACGCCTGTTGCGTCGATGATGCTAAGGCGAAGGGTGCAGGAAAAGCTGGCTGTGGCTGCGCAGCTTAGCGCGGAAAGGTGCGAATGCTGACGCTAGAGGGGCGATCCGTCATCGCGGCGATGTGTGTGGGGCAGCTCGGTAGCTTGCTCCCGCATGTCGTCGTGCCGTCGATACTTGCCGCATTCCTGATTCCGGAATGGCACCTGAGCGGTGCGCAGGCTGGCCTTCTCGCCGGCTCGGGCGCAGCTGGCTACATGTTGACGGTGCCGGTGTTGGCCACGCTGACTGACCGGATCGACGCGCGCAAGATCCTGATTGCGGGCTCGGCGGTCAGTGCACTCGGTACATTGCTGTTCGGCCTGTTTGCGACCGGCCTCTGGTCCGGAGCATTGTTCAACGCCATTGCGGGCATCGGCTTCGCGGGCGCTTATATGCCCGGTCTCAAGGCGCTGACTGACCGGCTGGCACCCGGCGATTCATCCCGCGCGATCACGCTGTATACGTCGAGCTTTTCGTTCGGCGTCGGGCTGTCGTTCCTGGTCTCGCAGCTCGTTGCGGAAGCTTTGGGCTGGCGCTCAGCCTTCCTCGTGACAGCGCTGGGCCCGCTGATGATGCTTTCGGTCTGCTTCCTGCTGCGGCCGGTGGCGCCAAAACCCGCGCAGGGCCGCCTCTTGGACTTCGCGCCGGTGTTCCGCAACACCAACGCCATGGGCTTTGTTCTCGGCTATGGCGCCCACTGCTTTGAGCTTTACGGCATCCGCACCTGGCTGGTTGGATTCTGGACTTTCGTGGCGGTGAGGAACTCGGAAGGCTCACTCCTGACGCCCGTCGTCGTCAGCGTGCTTTTCTCCTTGCTCGCGATGCCGGCTAGCATCCTCGGCAACGAATGCGCGATCCGGTTCGGCCGACATCGCGCCATCACCGCCGTGATGTTGAGTTCTGCTTGCGTGGCGCTGCTGATCGGCGCGTTCGCCGACAAATCGCCATGGCTGTTGCTGCCACTGGTGTTGGTCTACGCCATCACGGTGCCCGCCGATTCCGGTGCGTTGACCTCGGGAATGACGATGGCCGCCGATCCTAACTACCGCGGCGCAACGATGGCCGTGCATTCGACCGTTGGCTTTAGTCTGTCGGCTTTGGGCGCGTGGGCTCTTGGCGTCGCGCTGGATGCGGCGGGCGGACCATCGAGTGCCACCGCCTGGGCGGCAGCGTTTGCCGTACTCGCGGCAGGCATTCTGCTCGGCCCCGTCGCGCTCTATTGGTCGAGGGCGAGGACGCCACAGGGATGAGTCAACGTCAGCTTCCAATCATACTGGCGCTTGGCACCAGCCAAACGCTGGCGTGGGCCTCCACCTATTATCTGCCGGCGATTCTTGCCAATCCGATCGCCCGCGACCTTGGGATCTCGTCGACTCTCGTTTTCGGCGCGCTTTCGGTCGGCCTGATCATGGCGGGCCTCCTGGGACCGCGTGTTGGGCATTTCATCGATACGTTCGGCGGCCGGGGGCTGCTTGCCGTTTCGAACGTCGTGTTTGCGGCGGGACTGGTCCTTCTTTCTTTCGCGTCCGGAAGCGTTGTGTTGATCGCGTCGTGGCTCATCCTCGGCGTTGGCATGGGGATGGGGCTCTATGAGGCCGCCTTTGCGACACTGACGCGCATGTATGGATGCGCCGCCCGCAGGCCGATCACCGGCATCACCCTGATTGCAGGCTTCGCAAGCACGATAGGTTGGCCGATCACCACGTATCTCGATGCGCACTTTGGCTGGCGGATTGCGTGCCAGGTTTGGGCGCTTATTCACATTGCGTTGGCGCTGCCGCTGAACCTGTCGCTGCCGCGCGCTAAACCATTCCAGGCGGCTTTGCCCGATGAGGCAAGCCCCGCAGAGTCGGCGCAGCAAAGCGAGACAGTCGCCATGATCCTCGTGGCTTATGTCTTTGCGGCGACCGGGTTTGTGAGTTCGGGACTTTCTGCCTTGATGCCTTCCCTGCTCTTGCAGTTCGGTGCAACACCGGCGGCAGCGCTGCTCGCGGGAACCCTGATCGGCCCGGCACAGGTGGCAGCGCGGATTATCGAAGCGGGCTGGCTTAGCCGCTACCATCCTCTTGCGTCGACTCGGCTTGCGACGGTCATGAATCCACTCGGCATAGTAGTCCTTGCGGCTGGAGGACCGGTGCTCGCCCCCGCCTTCGCCATCTTCTACGGTGCGGGCAATGGCATCTTGACCATAGCGCGCGGCACGCTACCGCTCGCACTGTTTGGGCCGCACGGCTTTGGCCGTCGCGTTGGCGTGCTATCGCTTCCGGCCCGCGCGACCGGTGCAGTCGCGCCGCTCGCCGTTGGCCTGTTTGCTGAATATCTCGGTGCAGGAGCGTTATGGATCACGGCGCTAGCGTCGGTTTCCGCATTCATCGCGCTTTTTTTCCTGCGAGCGAGACAAGCGCCATAACGGAGTGGCAACACCTTAGGCGAGGCGAACTTCTGACCGACACTGTCAGTTAGCAACCTATCGGCTCTCGGCGACGATTTTATCCAGATTGCTTACTCGCTCGCATGAGACAGAACTGGCATTTCGGTTCGGACGCTCATATCGCGTTATAAACAAAGAAAAACTGGCGCACCCGACACGATTCGAACGTGTGACCTTTGCCTTCGGAGGGCAACGCTCTATCCAGCTGAGCTACGGGTGCGTGCAGGGGTTCATTTAGCTGATTGGCTCCCTGTCGGCAACGGCGTTGTCCGGCCGCTTAAGGGCTGTAAACTGCCTCCCGACAATATGACAGGCCGCGGAAAAAGGCCGTCTTTCGAGGGAGTTTGCCCATGCGTCCGCTGGAATTCGGCTGGTATCTGCCCACGCATGGCGACACCACGGCCTATGGGCTGATGGAGGCGCAGATCGCCGGTTCGCCGGAACTCTGCGAGCGCGTGGTCGCGGCCGCCGAGGACGCCGGCTTCGAGTATCTGCTGATCCCGGTCGGCTCGGTGTGCTGGGAGGCCTGGATCACGGGCGCCTTCATGGCGGCGCGCTCTCGCCGGATCAAGCCGCTGATCGCAGCAAGGCCCGGCTATATCAACCCGGTGCTGATGGCAAAGATGATCTCGACCTTCGACCAGATGTCGGGCGGGCGAATCTGCATCAATCTGATCGCCGGCCAGAACGAGAGCGAGGTCGAGGCCGAGGGCGTGCGTCAGCCCAAGGAAGAGCGCTACGCGCTGATGGAGGAGGAGGTCTCGATCCTGAAAGCGCTATGGACGACGCGCGGCCCGGTGCATTTCGAGGGCAAGTTTCACACCATCTCCGGCGCGCATATCCGGCCGCGTCCGTTGCAGCAGCCGTTTCCAAAATTCTATCTCGGCGGCGGCTCGCGGCAGGCCTGGGAGGTGTCGGCGAAGCATTCCGACGTCCATCTGTTCTGGGGCGATCTGCCGGAGCGCATCGCGGAGAATATCGCGGAGATCCGGCGGATGGCGCGGGCGCATGACCGCGAGGATGCGATCGGCTTCGGCATGCGGCTGCAGGTGATCTGCCGCGAGAACGAGGCGGATGCCTGGGAGGCGGCCGACCAGCTGGTGCGCCACGCCACCGAGCGGCAGAAGCAGGAGATGAAGACGCTCTACAATCGCTCGGAGGCCAACCAGCGCGTGCAGCAGCTCGCGCGCGACTACGGCGATCTTCTGATGCCGCATCTGTGGACCGGCATCACCAAGGTGCGGCCCGGCGCCGGCATCGCGGTGGTCGGCGATCCCGCGCAATGCGCCGCCACCTTGCAGCAGTTCATCGACACCGGCTGCCACTCCTTCTGCCTGTCCGGCTATCTGCATGACGAGGAGGCCGAGCGGTTCGGTCGCCTGATCCGCCCGATCCTCGCCGCCAACAATCGCGGGCGGCTCGTCGCCTGAGGCGCGATCCGGAAGCTTTCCGAAAATTCACGGGTGAATCTGCGCCTGACGCGCCATGATCCTGCCGAGCTCGCGGCAGCAACGGAGTCGAACCATGCATCACCGGGCCTGGCTTGCGGCCGCGGCATTGCTCGTCGTGGCGGCGGCGGACGTACCCACAGCGTCCGCGACCCAGGCACAGACCGAGCGCGACCTGAAGCCGGTCAAGGAGATCGCCAATGCGCGGATTGCCGTCGGCAGTGCGAGCTTTCCGCTCTACCTCTCGGCCGACTGGTCCAATCCGCTGCCGGATGTCACGCGCGCCGTGCTTGTGCTGCACGGGGTGCTGCGCAATGCCGATAACTATTTTCGCGCGGCGCTGAGCGCGCAGGCCGCGGCCGGCGATGCCGGCGAGCATGCGCTGATGATCGCGCCGCAATTTTTGATCGAGTCCGATGTCGAGGCATTCAAGCTGCCGCCGGAGACGCTGCGCTGGAGCCTCTATGGCTGGCAGGGCGGCGAGCCTGCGCTCGCACCGAGCCCGGCGAGTTCGTTCGAGGCGCTCGACGCCATCCTGGCGAAGCTCGGCGACCGCAAGCTGTTTCCGAACCTGCAGCAGGTCGTCGTGTTCGGTCATTCCGGCGGCGGCCAGGTGGTGCAGCGCTATGCGATCGCGGTGAAGGGCGACCAGCTGCTGCTGCGCCAGGGCATCGGCGTGCGCTATGTGGTCGCCAATCCGTCCTCCTACGCCTATTTCACCAAGGAGCGGCCGGAGCCCGCGATCGCGGCGAACTGCCATGGCTATAACAGCTGGAAGTTCGGCATGGACAACCGCCCGCCCTATCTTGCCGAGCCTTTGCCGGCTGCGCTGGAGCAGGCCTATGTCGCGCGCCGCGTGATCTATCTGCTCGGAACGCTCGACACCAACCCCAATCATCCCGCGCTCGACAAATCCTGCATGGCGGAGGCCGAGGGGCCGTACCGTTACGCGCGCGGGCATTCCTATGCCGCCGTGATGCAGGCCCGCGACGGCGGCGCGCCGAACCACAGCGTGTGGGATGTGCCCGGCGTCGGTCATGCGGGCGGCAAGATGCTCAACTCGCCCTGCGGCCTGACCGCGGTGTTCGACATCCCCGGCTGCGAAGCGGCGCGCTAGCCCCCCGACACCAGAATTTGTGCGCGGATTCGGTGGCAAGCGGCACCGAGATCGCCTACGCTCGTGTCGCGAATGGAGCATCGCGACCGACAGCTCGATGGAGAACATCATGAGAGCAGGCTTGATCACGCTTCTGACAGCCGGTGCCTTCCTCGGCTTGACCCCGGCCAACGCCGCAGAGGGATGCGGCGACGGCTGCCACAGGACCTCACGAGGTGCCTGCGTGATCGACGGCTGGGGCACCGGCGCGCGGGTCAGGAACGAGTGCCCCGCCACCTCGCGCGCTCGCCCCCCGTGTGGCGGCGGTGGCTTCATCTGGCGGCGCGACCTCCAGGCCTGTTCGCAGACGACGAAGGATTGGCTCTAGCCGTCGACGGCCAGGCCAGCGTCACGCCGGCACGATCACCTTGCCGATCGGCCACAGCGCGATGCCGGCAAGCTTGAGATGCGCCCAGGCGAAGGGGATGCCGATGATGGTCACCGCGAGCAGGATCGCGGTGATCACATGGCCGATCGCGAGCCACCAGCCGGCCAGGATGAACCAGATCAGATTGCCGATCACCCCGAGGGGTCCGGTGCCGATGTCGGGCGTGCCGGTCACCTCATCGCGGCGCACCGCACGCGAGCCGAACGGCAGCAGCGTGTAGACCGCGATGTTGAAGGCGGCGCGCGCCCAGGGCAGCCCGATAATGGTCACAGCCATGATCACGGCGGCGACCAGCCAGCCGAACGCCATCCACGCGCCGCCGATCAGGATCCAGAGGATGTTCAGGAGGATAGACACAGGCTGCATGGCTGACACCTTCGCGCCGCTTGGGACTATTCTTTATATACGCCGCTGCCCGGCGCTGCGGTAGGTGTGGCCTAAGCGCGCGCCTGCCGTGACGAGGCGCTTCACCGGCGGCCGGCGCTGAACGACAGCTCGCACCTCATTGCATCCATCGCGACGGCCACTAATCTCGCGCGACCGGGCAGGGCGCAAAGACGCCTGCACCGAAAAGGGAGAACAACAATGAGAACAATATTCGGAGCAGGGATTCTGGCGGCGCTGGCATTGTCGGTGTCGGCCGTGCGGGCCGAGGATACCGTGCGCTTCGCGCCGCTGAAGGCGGAGGAGCTGTCGCCGGCGCAAAAGGCCTGGGCCGACATGATCAGCGCGCCGCCGCGCAATGCCAAATTCACCGCGCCGCCCTACCGCGCCTATATCCGCAATCCCGATCTGGCGCCAAAGCTGTCGAACCTGTCGGAGTATCTGCGCTGGAATACCTCGCTGCCGGCGCGGCTCAGCGAAATGGCGATTCTGATCACGGCGCGGCACTGGACCGCGCAATATGAATGGTCCGCGCACTATCCGCTGGCGATGAAGGGTGGGCTCGATCCGAAGATCGCGGATGCGATCGCCAAGGGCACGCGGCCCGAGAGCATGAAGGACGACGAGGCCGCGCTGTACGATCTCGGCGTCGCACTCTATCGCGACAGGAAAGTCAGCGACGCGGTCTACAAGGCCGCGCTGGAGAAGTTCGGCGAGCGCGGCATCATGGATATCATCGGCATCATGGGCTACTACGACCTGGTCTCGATGACGTTGATTACAATGCAGGCCGGCCCCGCGAATAACGGCGTGCAGCCATTGGCGGTGCTGGAGAAGTAGGGCGTCTGCATCGATCTCGCTCTCCTACCTCTCCCGCGCGCCGGTGGGGGCTTTCTCTACAGAACGACTCGCGATTAGACCCCGTCCCCAACCCTCCCCCGCAAGCGCAAGGCTATCGCATATGCCCCTTGGCGACCGCGCAAGTGCTTGGCCTCGTGGTTCGAGACGCGCCGCAAGCGGCGCTCCTCACCATGAGGGTCTACTATTGTGCCGCAAAACAAGACCTCATCCTGAGGAGCCCGCCGAAGGCGGGCGTCTCGAAGGATGGCCACGAGAGCACCGCCACGAAATGCGATAGCCCTGCCCGCAAGCGGGAGAGGGAGCGCA
This sequence comes from Bradyrhizobium sp. Mp19, assembly GCF_029952935.1. NCBI lineage: Bacteria > Pseudomonadati > Pseudomonadota > Alphaproteobacteria > Hyphomicrobiales > Nitrobacteraceae > Bradyrhizobium > Bradyrhizobium sp. Mp19. The sequence continues at coordinate 52,362 of NZ_JASAUT010000027.1, forward strand.
GTCACGTCACGCCCCTACCGCCGGAAACCGCTGGCGCGCGAATAGGTCTGGCGGCCTTCCAGGGCCGGGCGCGCGGCCATGCTGGCGCGCGTTTCGCTGGCGACCGGCGTCGCCGGCTTCAAATCCTCAAGGAAGATCGGCTTGGCGAAGTAATAGCCCTGGGCATAGCGGATCTTGGTCGCCGCCTGCAGATAGGTGAGCTCCTCGTAGGACTCGATGCCCTCGGCGATCACGGTCATGCCGAGCGCCTCGCTCAGCGATTCGATCGCGCGCAGAATGCCCTGGCTGCGCGGCCGCTGATGGATGTCGGTGATGAAGGAGCGGTCGATCTTGATCTCGTCGGCGGTGATGTCGGCGAGCGCCGACAGCGACGAATAGCCGATACCGAAATCGTCGATCGAGATGCCGACGCCGATGCCGCGCAGGATCGGCAGGATCCGGTCCTGGAAATGCGACCGCGTCACGAACGCGTCCTCGGTCACCTCGATCATGAAGCGTTTCGGGAAGCCGGTCTCCTCGATCGCGCGCGCGAACCGGCGCATGAATTCGAGGTTCGAGGCCTGCTTGGCGGCGACATTGATGCTGATCGTCGCCATCGGGCCGAACGTATCGTTGATCAGGTCGATCGACTTGACGATCTCCGCCAGCACCAGGAACGTCAGCTCGTCGATCAGGCCGAGCTCGACCGCGAGGTTGATGAAGGTGCCCGGCGCCTGGATCACGCCCTCGTCGTCGCGCAGCCGCACCAGCGCCTCGATGCCCTTCACCTCCTGGGTGCGGATATCGACCTTGGCCTGGAACGCGCAGCAGAAGCGCTTTTCCAGGATCGCCAGTCGCAGCGACTGCTCGATCTTCATCCGCGCCAGCGCCTCGCGCTCCATGCTGTTGTCGAAGAACGCGGTCGAGCCCTTGCCGTTGTTCTTGACGCGGTACATCGCGATGTCGGCGTTCTGGCGCAGCGCCTCGTAGCTCCGGCCATGCATCGGATAGAGGCTGACGCCGATCGAGGTCGACGCGAAGATCTCGGATTCCTCGATGAAGAACGGCGCCTTCAGCCGCTCCTGCATGACCTGGATGAATTCGGCGACTTCGTCATTGCCGCTGATCGGGTTGAGCAGCAGCAGGAATTCGTCGCCGGAGATGCGCGACAGGATATCAGTTTCGCGCAGCGCGTGGCCGAGCCGCTTCGACAGTTCGACGAGCAGCGCATCGCCGATCGCGTGGCCGTAATAGTCGTTGATGTGCTTGAAGTTGTCGACGTCGAGGAAGGCGAGCGCGAAATGGCTTTGCGAATCGTCGCGGATCAGGCCGCTGACGCGGTGCTCGATCACCCGGCGGGTCGGCAGGCCGGTCAGCTCGTCGTAATAGGCCGAGCGGAACAGCTGGTCCTCGAACGCCTTCTGCTCGCTGATGTCGGTCGAGGTCGAGATCAGGAGATTGCGACCGGCGATCCGGACCGGCCGGTGCGAGGTCAGGAACACATATTTGGAGGCGCCGCAGGAGAGCACTTCCTCGAGCACCACCGGACGGCCGCTGCGCAGGAGGTCGAGGTTGGCGGCGTGGCGCTCGTCGACCGGGGACGGCTGGCTCGCGCTGGCTGCCAGCTGCAGCTGGCTCGCTGCTGCTTCATTCACCAGGATGAGCTCGCCCTGCTCGTCCTGAACGGTCACGCCCGCCGGCAGCAGTTGGAGAAGGTCGCGCAGGATACGTAATTCATTGCTGGAAATATCGTCTTGGCCGGTCACTGCCGCGCCCGTCTGAAAATCGTGTCTGGTGAGACTGTGCATGCGCCGACCTTGGCAAAGTCCGTTGTAGTTTTGGTTAAGCGGACCTGCGAAATGCCGTGACAGAATGAGACCGCGACGGCTTTCGCAAGCCGTCGCGGCAATCGTCATTAACAGAGTATCAATGTCGGCTTTGGCCGCTGGTGAAAGCGATTGCGGCGCGCGCGGTTGCACCAACACATGCGGCTGTGCCGGAATGACGACTTATCAACAGCTCGGAAGCTTGCACTGCATGGTGCAGTGAACACCGGTCTTCAGATAACTGATCTCGGTCTTGCCGTCGAACGGCCGCAGCGCCGACTTGAGCAGCTTGGTGCCGAAGCCGGCTTCGCCGATCGCCTCGACCACCGGTCCCTCGGTCTCGTCCCAGATCACGTTGAGACGTCCGTCGTCGACGGTCCATGACACTTGTAAAAATCCGCGCGGCGAGGAGAAGGCGCCGTATTTTCCGGCGTTGGTTGCGAGCTCATGGAAGATCAGCGCCAGCGAGACGGCGAGCTTGGCGGGCAGGAACAGCTGCTCGCCATTAAGGTTGAACCGCACGTGGCCGTAGGGCCCGAGTTCCGAGCGCAGCAAATCCTTGATATCGCAGCCATAGCCGTCGACCCGCGCGATCAGATCGTCGGTCGCCGAGAGCGCGCGGATGCGATGGTCGATGCGCTGCCAGACATCGGGCCGGTCTTGCAGCGCCTGATGCAGCACGGCGTGAATGGTCGAGGACTTGTTCTTCAGCCGGTGCTGCAATTCGTCGACCACGACCTTGCGGTATTGCTCTTCCTCGATCAGCCTTTTGGAAACTTCGCGCTGCTGAGCGACCAGGGAGCGGTAGTGCTCCACGCCCCAGATCGCGATGCCGCACACAACCCAGAAGATCATCAACAGCGCAAAGCGCGCCGGATCGGCGTGCGCGCCGCTGAAATTGAGCACCACGCCGAGCAGCCCGCTCGCCAGCGCGGTTGCGATCCCGATCCGGAAACCGCCAAGGGCGGTGGCAAAGAACACCGCCGGGAAATAGGGCGTGAAGAACACGTCCGGCCGGATCTGGGCGAGCCCGAAGCGCGCGGCCGTGGCCAAAACGAGACAAAGCACCGCGAAGGCGACCGCAAGCCGCACCGACGGCTGGACATCGCCCCGCCAACACGCCCTGAAATCATCGATCCATTTCGCCATTGCTCGTTCCAGTTCACGTGAACAGGCGACCCAAAATAAGGCCGCTGCGACCGAAAAACCGCAGTTGTGGCCTTCTGGCCACAGGCGGACCTCGCGAGCGTGGCGGCGTGCAAGTGCTTGTATTGGCAGCAGGAGCTGGGGAATATCCGCAACATCATACGTAAGTTGAGGGACCGATATGGGACGGCTGGACGGCAAGGTCGCGGTGATCACAGGCGCGACCAGCGGCATCGGGCTACGCACGGCGGAGATCTTTGTCGCGGAGGGCGCGAAGGTCGTGATCGCCGGGCGCCGCGCGCCGGAGGGCGAGGCGCTGGCGCAACAGCTCGGCGAGGCTTGCGTGTTTCGTCAGACCGACGTCACGGTCGAGGAACAGATGCAGGCGCTGATCGCGCTTGCGGTCGAGAAGTTCGGCCGGATCGACTGCCTGTTCAACAATGCCGGCGGCCCGGCGCAGACCGGGGGCATCGAAGGTCTCGACGTCGAGCGGTTCGACGCCGCGATGGCGACGCTGGTGCGCAGCGTCATGCTCGGCATGAAGCATGCCGCGCCCTACATGCGCAAACAGGGCTCCGGCAGCATCATCAACAATGGCAGCATCGCCGGACGGCTCGCCGGCTTCTCCTCGTCGATGGTCTACGGCGCCGCGAAGGCCGCGGTCATCCATTTCACCAAATGCGTGGCGATGGAGCTCGGCGAGTCCGGCATCCGCGTCAACTCGATCTCGCCCGGTGCGATCGCCACCGGCATTTTCGGCAAGGCGCTCGGATTGTCCACGGAAGCGGCGGAGAAGACCGCGGCCGTGATGCGCGAGGTCTACAAGGCGGCACAGCCGATCCCGCGCGCCGGCCTGCCCGACGACATCGCGCATGCCGCGGTGTTCCTGGCGAGCGACGAGTCGAGCTTCATCAATGGCCATGACCTCGTGATCGACGGCGCCATCACCGGCGGCCGCAACTGGAGCCAGCAGCAGGCGGGCTACGTCTCGCTACGCAAGGCGTTCGATCAGGGGGCGGGGTAGCGGCATCCGTCATTGCGAGCGACGCGATTTGTCCGCAGAAGCATTGGCGAAGGCGGAAGCAATCCATAACGTGCACGGCAGATTCCTTGAGGGCGAGGAAAATGCATGACGCGCGTCTTGATCACGGGCATGTCTGGAACGGGGAAATCGTCCGCGATCGAAGAGCTGGTTGCGCGAGGTCATCAGGCTTACGACCTTGACACGCCCGAGTGGTCTCAATGGGTCGACACAGATCCCGCAGACACGCTGACGCCAACGCAAGGAAAGGACTGGGTCTGGCGAGAAGATCGCGTTCGCGCGCTCCTGTCCAAGCCAGGAGACGGTACGTTGTTCATTAGCGGCTGTGCCGAGAACATGCGCCGACTTTTTTCCATGATCGATGTCATAGTCCTTCTCTCGGCTCCTATCGCAACAATCATGGAGCGGCTTGCGATGCGATCCGGCGGCTACGGTCAAATCGCGGAGGAGCGGGACAAGGTTTGCCATTTGATCTCGACCATCGAGCCTCTGTTACGGAAGTCTGCTCACTACGAGATCGAAACAGCGAGGTCGGTCACCGCAACCGTCGATGAAATTCTCCGAATATTGCAGTGACGGCGCAGCTGTTGAAGCTGCTGGTCGCGAAGGGTGACAAGCGACACAAGCCGGCGTCGCTGGCATCAGGTGCGGCAAATTAACCCGACGGGCAAATTAGCGCTTCCGTCGTCGGGCAAATCAGATGTTCAATTCCGCCCGTCTCACCCGATCGAGGGGCGCTTCGCGGTCGTCACGAACGCGGCGTGGGATGCGGTGGACGCTGATTGCGCAACTGACGCAGAAGCTGCGGCGTATAGGTCCCGGCCTGCGCCGGGACGACGCGCGGGAAGAATTGTGCACTCACGTCGGTGTCCGGGCGATCCAGCGCGCCGCGGCCTCTCGGCTCAAGCATCGACGTCTCTGGATCACCCGCATGCGCATGCGCGGGTGATGACACCGCGTTGTTTGACGTCTTGAATCGCGACCCATCCTCACCGTCGTCCTGGCGAAGGCCAGGACCCATTATCCCGAATGTTCATTGTCGAGCGACGCTGGGGCCACGATTCCTTTCACAACGAAATGTGGTGGTTATGGGTCCTGGCATTCGCCAGGACGACGCGGGGTCGGAGTCGCGCGCTACCTCATCACCGTCATGCTGAGGTGCGAGCGAAGCGAGCCTCGAAGCACGACGGCCCGACTGTGGCCGTGCATCCCTCGATACGCGCTTCGCGCTCCTCACGATGACGGAACGAACGGTGGCGCCGCGGCGCCCTCACACCTTCTGCTTGGCCGCTGCCTTCGCAAGATCCGGTGCATTCACCGCGGGGATCGCGACGCGGCCGGGGCCGGTTTGTTGAAGCGCGGCGGCGGCCTTGTCGTTCTGCATGATCTTGGCCATGACAGCCTGGCCGGCGCGTTCGAACACGGCGCGGTTGTCGATCAGGAACTGGCGCGACTTGCGCAGGCCGTCGATATAGCCGTTGATCTCGGGCACGACATAGCGCGCGACCATGTCCCAGCTGCGGCGGGTGTTTTCCGGATTGGCCCAGTCGTGCGCGAAGCCGATGATCGAGCCGACACCGCCCGACACATCGACCAGATTCTTGATCATCTTGATCAGATCATCCGGCGTGCCGATGGTGGACGCGGCGCCTTCGACGAAGGCGGTCTTGTCGACGGCCTCGTCCGGCGAAGAGAACGCGGTCAGGCCCGGCCGCATCAGGGTGCCGACATTATATTCGTTGTGCCAGCGCATCAGCCCGGCGCCGGCCTCGCGCCGCGCCTGCTCGCGGGTCTCGGCGATGTGCCAGGACAGCAGCACGCGCCAGTTGGAACGGCTCACGGTGGTGCCGGCCTTCTTGGCGGCGTCCTCGGCGAACTGCCATTGCTGCGGCAGCGCCATCAGGCCCTGGGTCGACATCGAGCCGAGCGAGATGATGCCGATGCCGTATTTGCCGGCGAGCGTCATGCCCGATGGCGAGATCTGCGAGGCCACCACGAACGGCATGTCCTCCTGCAGCGGCAGGATCTGCAACGCGGCGTCGTGCATCTCGAACCAGTCGGTCTTGGCGGTGACGCGCTCGCCGTTGAACAGGCGGCGGATCACCGAGATCGCCTCGTCCTGGCGGTCGCGCTGGGTCATCGGGTCGATGCCGAGCGTATGGGCGTCGGAGGCGAGCGCACCGGGGCCGGAGCCGAAGATGGCGCGGCCGCCGGTCATATGGTCGAGCTGCACCATGCGCTGCGCGACGTTGAAGGGGTGGTGATAGGGCAGCGAGATTACGCCGGTGCCGAGCTTGATGCGCTTGGTGCGCTCGCCGGCGGCGGCCAGGAACATTTCCGGCGAGGCGATGGTCTCCCAGCCCGAGGAGTGGTGCTCGCCGCACCAGAATTCGTCGTAACCGAGCGCGTCGAGCTGCTCGACGAAATCGAGGTCGCGGCGGAATTGCAGCATCGGATGCTCGCCGATCGGGTGATGCGGGGCGAGGAAGGCTCCGAATTTGAGGCGCGCCATGGGTCGTTCTCTCCGGACTATTGTTATCGGGGGCTTTCCGCCAACCTACGGGGTGGCCCGGGGCAAGGCAATGCTCGGGGGTTGCGGCGGTCGCATGGTTGTTGCGCAAATCGGCGGCGATTGCCGCCGTCCGGAATGTTTTCCAGCGCGTCAACGCAAATTGGCAGCCGGGGCTCGAGCGTCCGTGATCCCGGGCTTACCTCGCAGGTAATCGAAGCGATGATCGGAATCTGCTGATGTCCGCCATAACGTCATTTCGGGCAGGACAGGACATGCACCAGATCGTTTCGACGCGAGCGGACACATCGCGCCGCTGGTGGGTGCTGGCGATCGTGGTGTCAGCGCAATTCATGTTCGGTGTCGATGCCTTCATCGTCAACGTCGCGATCCCGACGATCGCGGCGGAGCTGCACGCGACGCCGGCGCAGATCGAGGCCGTGATCGCGATCTACCTGATCGCCTATGCCACGCTGGTGGTCACCGGCGGCCGGCTTGGCGACATCCATGGCACCAGGAACGTGTTCATCGCCGGCGTCGCCGGATTCTCGGTGACCTCGCTGTGGTGCGGTCTCGCGCAGTCCGGGCCCGAGCTCATCGTCGCGCGGCTCGCGCAGGGCGCAACCGCGGCGCTGATGGTGCCGCAGGTGCTGGCGACGCTGCATCTGCTGTTCTCAGACGCCGCCCGCGCGCGGGCGTTCGGCATCTACGGCATCGTGCTGGGGCTCGCGGGCGCCGCCGGCTTCATGCTCGGCGGTGTGCTGGTGACACTCGACCTCGCCGGGCTCGGCTGGCGCGCCGTGTTCTTCGTCAACGTGCCGTGCGGCGTCGTCATCATCGCGGTGGCGCTGAAGATCATGCCGACGGTGCCGCGCCGCGCCGGAACGCGGCTCGATATCCCGGGCGCGATCGTGCTGTTCGCGGGCCTGCTGTGCCTGATCGGTCCGCTGCTGTTCGGCCATGATCTTAACTGGACGGCATGGGTGTGGCTGGTGATGGCAGTGGGCATCGCTGTGATCGCGGCCTTCGTGCGGCTCGAGCGGTCCGTCGCGCGCCGCGGCGGCATGCCGCTGATCGATCTGTCGCTGCTGTCGGATCGCGCCTTCATGCGCGGGCTGGTCGCGGTGTTTTTCTTCTTCTTCGCGAACCTGTCCTTCTACCTCATCATGACCATGTTCATGCAGAGGGGCTTGCAGATTCCGCCGCTGGAGGCCGGGCTGGTGTTCGTGCCGCTGGCGCTGACCTTCGTGGTTGCCTCGCGTCACAGCGGCCTGCGCGCCAGGCATCGCGGCACGCTGGTGCTGATCGAGGGCTGTGCGCTGCAGATCGTCGGTCTCGCCGTGCTGGTCGCGACAATTGAGGCGGTCGCGGCACCGTCGGCACTGCTGCTCGCACTGGTGCTGATGATCTTCGGCTACGGCCAGGGGCTTGTCATGGCGCCACTGTCGAGCGCGGTGCTCGCGAGCGTGCAGCCCGCGAGCGCCGGTGCCGGCTCCGGCATGTATGGCACCACGACGCAGATCGGCAACGCGGCCGGCGTTGCCGCGATCGGCGCAGTCTTCTTCGCGATCGAGAGCACGATGTCAGCACGTCTGGCGCTGTTTGCGGCATGCGCATTGTTTGTGCTGTCGATCACCATTTCAGCCGCATTTTTGTCATGGATGCGCCGCGCCACCACGTGAATCCGGCAGCACGTGGCGCGCATTCCTGAAAAGTTGGTGCTCAAACAAGGTGCTATGGCAACCATTTTGGCCGGTCCGCAGCGCGATCACGCATTAACGCCGATTCTCACAATTCCGCAGGGAAAGACAGCACACGGCCTTTTCATTTTGCAGTGCAGCAATTATCTGATCGGGTGACACAGAAGACTAAATCACCTCAGGAGTTGCTGTTGTCCCTGATCAACAACGTCGAATTTCTGCGTCATCTGCCGAAGATGAACGCGTTCAGCGGCCTTGGCGCACTCGCGCCGGCCGTGCCGACGCCGCTCGTCGAGACGACCGAATTCGGCGTCAACCCCGGCGATCTGAAGATGTATTCGTTCGTGCCCGCGCAGCTGGCGCGGTCGCCCGCGCTCGTCGTGGTCTTGCATGGCTGCGGCCAGACCGCCGCGTCGTACGATCTCGGTGCCGGCTGGTCGGCGCTTGCGGCGCATTACGGCTTCGCGCTGCTGATGCCGGAGCAGCAGGCTTCCAACAACGGCAACACCTGCTTCAACTGGTTCAATCCGCAGGACATCGCGCGCGGGCAGGGCGAGGCCGCGTCGATCAGGCAGATGATCGCGCATCTGGTCGGCGCGCACGAGATCGACCCGCGCCGAATCTATGTGACGGGACTGTCCGCCGGCGGCGCGATGGCGTCGGTCATGCTCGCGGCCTATCCGGATGTGTTCGCGGCCGGCGCCATCATCGCCGGCCTGCCGTTCGGCGTCGCCAACGATCTGCGCGAGGCGCTGCACGCGATGATGCATGGCAGCGCGCTGTCCGCGCTCGAGCTCGGCGGTCTCGTCCGCAACGCCTCGACGCATGGCGGCGCCTGGCCGAGGATTTCAGTGTGGCACGGCAGTGCCGACCGCACCGTGCATCCGGGCAATGCCGATGCGATCGTCCGGCAGTGGCTCGACGTGCACGGCCTGCCGCTTGCTGCGATGTCGAAGGCGGATGTCGACGGCCATCCTCGCGAGGTCTGGTGGAACGCCGATGGCGAAACCCTGGTCGAGTCCTACACCATCGCCGACATGGCGCATGGCACGCCGCTCGGGCTTGCCGACAACGACGAGCGCTATGGCGTGGAGGGTGCGTTCCTGATCGAGGCCGGGATCTCGTCGTCCTATCACATCGCGAGCTTCTTCGGCCTGACCGACAAGATCCGTCAGCCGCATATCGCGCCGACCGGAATCCCGCGCGAGCGCGCCGACACGGTGTCGATGACGGTACCGGTGCCCGCGGCCGAGCCGGAGGTGGCATCCGGCCGCAAGAGCGACCGGCCGCGCAAGCGACGGAGCAAGGGTGTCGATGTCGGCGGCGCCATCACGCGGGCGCTCACCGCCGCGGGGCTGATGAAGTAGCTACATCTCGCCGGTCAGGAACGGATTCGTCATCCGCTCCTGGCCGATGCTCGATCCCGCGCCGTGGCCGCAGATGAAGCCGACATCGTCGCCGAGCGGCAGCAGCTTGTCCTTGATCGACTGGATCAGCGTCGGATGGCTGCCGCCGGGCAGATCGGTGCGCCCGACCGAGCCGGCGAACAACACGTCGCCGACATGGGCGAAGCGCAGCTCCTTGTTGAAGAACACCACACTGCCCGGTGAATGGCCGGGGCAGTGCAGGATGTCGAAGGTGAGATCGCCGATCGAGACCTGATCGCCCTCATCGAGCCAGCGGTCCGGCCCGAAATTGCGCACCCCGGTCATGCCGAAGCGTTCGCCGCTCGAGACAACATTGTCGAGCAGATATTTGTCGGCGATATGCGGGCCCTCGATCTTGACCTGCAGCGCGTCGCGCAGTTCGGCGGCGCCGCCGACATGGTCGATATGACCGTGGGTCAGCCAGATCTTCTCGACCGTCACGCCGGTCTGCTTGATCGCGGCCTGGATCTTCGCCACGTCGCCGCCGGGGTCGATCACCACGGCTTTCTTGGTGGGCTCGTGCCAGATGATGGTGCAGTTCTGCTCGAACAGCGTCACCGGCACGATGATCGCGCCGGCCTTCGGTTTGGTGTCGGTTGTCTCGTTCATGAGGGCACCATAGGCTTCCGGCAAACGCCGTCAACACGCACCGGAAATGCGGCTGCCCCGGCGTGTGATCCCAAAACGGACCGTGATAAGGTCGCCTCCAGCAGAACAAGTTCGCGAGCAGGCCGGTACGCGGCCGCTCTCGATCACGATTCAAGTCCTCGCCGTCCGGAACTTCATGACCCAGGCTCCCAAATCATCGATCGGCGGACCCCGGACCACCGCGCGCGCCTTCTTCGTCGCGGACCGCATCAACACATCGGGCCTCGAGCGCGGCGACGTGCTGGCCACGACGCCGCTGGCGTTTCGCGTCAATGACAATGGTGTGGCGATCCTGTTCCGCTACGGCGTCGTCGTCCTGATCGGCCTCAATGCGTTGGAGGAGGATGAATTCCTGCGCAGCCTGCAGTCGCGCATGACCGGCCTGTTCACGCGGCGCGAGGAGGAGATCGCAATCATCGAGCTCGCCGCCGAGAAGGAGGATCAGATTCCGCCGGGCGGCCCGATCTATCTGCAAGGCCTCTCGCCGGAGCGGCTGATCCTTGTCGGCGAGGCGTTGGCGAAAAGCGTGGTGCTGGCGCGGCACGAGCGCGAGGTCCGGGCGGTCTTCGACACGACCGAGCCGCTTGCACGTGAGCTCGCCAAGGGCGGCCGCGTCCATGGCGGCCGCGTGGCGATCCTCAAGCACATCGGCAACGCGCTGCTGGTGCGGCATCGCGTGGCCGGACCGGTCGAAGTGTCGGAGAAGCCCGATATCCTCTGGGACAAGCCGCAGCTCGAGCGACTCTACGCCAGGCTCGAGGACGAGTATGAATTGAAGGAGCGTGCGGAATCGCTGAACCGCAAGCTCGCGGTCGTCGCCGAGACCGCGCAGGTGCTGACCGACATCATCGACACCAGCCGCTCGCTGCGGCTGGAGCTGATCATCGTCTTTCTGATCCTGTTCGAGGTGTTGATCACCATCTATCAGCTGGCGATCGCCCGGCACTAAGCTACCCGTAGCCCGGATGGAGCGAAGCGAAATCCGGGAATCTCGCCAATTGTGCAAGTGGTCCCGGATTACGCTTTGCTCCATCCGGGCTACGGCGCTACGGCGCCATCTTTCCGTCCCGAATTGTGCGTCATCCCTGAACCGATCGGCCGCTCCGGGCGCGGAGCGGCGTGGGCCGGGCTGCGAGCTTGGGGGGACGGGATGGATCAGGACGACAGGGACTGGTGGCGACGCGGGATTTTCTATCAGGTCTATCCGCGCTCGTTCGGAGATAGCGACGGTGACGGCGTCGGCGATCTCAAGGGGATCATCACGCGGCTGCCCTATCTGACGCGGCTTGGCGTCGACGCGGTGTGGCTGTCGCCGATCTTCCCGTCGCCGATGGCCGATTTCGGCTACGATATCTCCGATTACACCGGCATCGATCCGCTGTTCGGGACGATGGAGGATTTCGACGCGCTGGTCGCGGCCGCGCACGATTCCGGCCTCAAGCTGATCCTCGATCTGGTGCCGAACCACACATCCGACCAGCATCCCTGGTTCATCGAGGCGAAGAGCTCGCGCGACAATCCCAAGCGCGACTGGTACATCTGGCGCGATCCGGCGCCGGACGGCGGCCCGCCCAACAACTGGCTGTCCGAGTTCGGCGGCAGCGCCTGGGCGTATGACGAGGCCTCGGGCCAATACTATTATCACGCCTTCCTTGCGCAGCAGCCCGATCTCAACTGGCGCAATCGCGAGGTCAGGGACGCGATCTACGACGTGATGCGCTTCTGGCTGCGCAAGGGCGTCGACGGCTTTCGCGTCGACGTGATCTGGCACCTGATCAAGGATGCCGACTTCCGCGATAACCCGACGAACCCGCATTATCGCGCGGACCGGCCGCCGCACGAGAAGCTGCTGACGCAGTATTCGACCGATCAGCTCGAGGTGCACAGCGTCATCACCGAGATGCGCGGCGTCACCGAGGAATTCGACAACCGCGTGCTGATCGGCGAGATCTACCTGCCGCTGCACCGGCTGGTTGCCTATTACGGCAACGATCTGCGCGGCGCGCAGATGCCGTTCAACTTCGCGCTGCTGTCGACCTTGTGGAGCGCGCGAGCGGTCGAGATGATCATCGCCGATTACGAAAAGGCGCTGCCCCCGGGTGCGTGGCCGAACTGGGTGCTCGGCAATCACGACCGGCCGCGGGTGGCGAGCCGGGTGGGGCCGGCGCAGGCGCCGGTCGCCGCGATGCTGCTGCTGACGTTGCGCGGCACGCCGACGCTCTATTACGGCGACGAGATCGGCATGCGCCAGGTTGCGATTGCGCCGGATCAGGTGCGCGATCCCTTCGAGAAGAACGTGCCGGACATCGGCGTCGGCCGCGACGGCTGCCGCACGCCGATGCAGTGGAGCGCCGAGCGCAATGCCGGCTTCTCGACAGCTCCGCCGTGGCTGCCGCTGGCGCAGGATTTTGCCAGCGACAATGTCGCAAGTCTCGAGGCGGAGAGGACGTCGATCCTCAACCTCTACAAGGCGCTGATCGCGCTGCGGCGAAGGCTGCCGCAGCTCGTCCATGGCAGCTATGAGCCGGTGGCGGCGCACGGTGATGTGCTACTCTACCGGCGGCGCAGCACTGAGGGCGTCGTCGTGATCGCGCTGAACTTCGGCGCGGCCGCCGCGTCGGTCTCCTCAAGCGCGATCGGCTTCAGCAATGAAGTCTTGCTGTCGACCTTGATGGACCGGCAGGGTGAGAAGGTCGAAGGCGTGCTCGATCTGCGCGCCAATGAGGGCGTCATCCTCGGACCGCATCAGGACGATTGACGCCGTGTGCGGGGCTCGTTGGTATCGATATCGCTGCGCTTGAGCAGATAGTCGAGCCCACCGACCCGGTACCAGCGATAGCCGTAGGCCTCGATCAGAAGCTTGTGGCGACCGGCATCGTCGGCGCGGCTGTGATCCTCGGTCAGGAGATTGACCAGGAGATTGCCGGCGTCGTCGGGCAGCCCGACGTTGAAAGATATCTCGAGCGGCTTTTCCGCGAAATTGTGCGCGAACAGCACCGAGTTGTTACGCCAGTCGTACCGGATGATCAGGACGGCGGGATTTCGGGTTGCGATAACCTTGAAATCTCCCCAGCCGACCTCGGGGACTTCCTTGCGCATGCGGACGATCCGCTCGGTCCAGTTCAGCATCGAATTGGGGGCGCGCCGTTGCTTGGCCGCGTTGACGTGCTCATAGCCATACGGTCCATTGTCGATGATGGGCACACATGGCCGATCGCTTTCGGTGAAGCCAGCGTGCGGCTCGGTCGACCATTGCATCGGCGTGCGCGCGCAACCGCGTTCGGGCAGGTCGAGATTGTCGCCCATGCCGAGTTCATCGCCGTAGCGGATCACGGGCGTGCCGGGAAGCGTGCACATCACGCTGTAAGCGAGCTCGATGCGTCGGCGGTCGCCGCCCAGCATGGGCGCAAGCCGTCGCCGGGTGCCGCGGTCGTAGAGCTGCATGCTCTTGTCGGCACCGAATGCCTCGAACACGGTCTCGCGCTGCGGCTTGGAGAGGCGGCCGAGGTCGAGTTCATCATGATTGCGCAGGAACAAGCCCCATTGCGCGGTCGCGGGCCGTGGCTTGGTCGCCGTGAGGGCCTTCGCCAACGGCTTCGTATCCGCCGACGCCAGCGCGTAGAACAGATGCTGATTGACGTGGAAGTTGAACATCATGTGCATCCGGTCGCCGTCACGCCCGAAATATTCCATGTCGGTCTCGGGCAATACGTTGGCTTCGGCGAGAATGATCGCGTTGCCCTGGCGCCATTGCAGGAATTCCCGAAACGATCGCAGCATGTCGTACTGCTCGACCGGCTTGCGCCTGGAGGCGCCCTTGGTCGCGATCACGAACGGCACGGCGTCCATGCGGAAGCCCGAGACGCCGAGCTGGATCCAGAACCCCATGATCTTGAAGATCTCGGCCTGCACATGCGGGTTCGATGTGTTGAGGTCCGGCTGGAAATCGTAGAAACGATGAAAGTACCAGGCACCGGCTTGCTTGTCGCGCGTCCATGTCGATTTCTGAACGCCGGGAAATACCATGCCGGTATTGGCATTGGCGGGCTTCTTGTCCGACCAGACGTACCAGTCGCGGTACGGCGAATCCTTCGAGCTGCGCGCTGATCGAAACCAGGCGTGCTGATCCGAGGTGTGATTGACGACGAGATCGATGATGACGCGGATGCCGCGCTGCTGGCAGCCATGGGTGAATTCAACGAAATCGCCCAGCGTGCCGTAGCGCGGATCGACGTCGTAATAATCCGAGATGTCGTAGCCGTCGTCCCTGTTGGGCGAAGGCTGAAACGGCATGAGCCAGATCGCGGTGATGCCGAGCCCGTGCAAATAGTCCAGGCGCCGCAGCAGGCCGCTGAAATCACCGATGCCATCGCCGTTGGCATCCATGTAGGTGCCAACCGACAGGCAGTAGATCACTCCGTTCTTGTACCAGAGGTCGTCGATCACAAGGCAATCCTCTCCAGTCCACCCGTGACGGCGGCCGGGAGGATAAGCGGTGAGGCGGCGACGGGTTCCTGCGGAGCGCCGTCCCGCACGGGAGCCGAACGACGCTCCGCGCCGAGTGGCTACCGCTTGATCTGCGCCTTCAGCGTGTCTTCGACCACGCGATCGAACGACGACGCCTTCGGCGCGCTCTTGCGGTGCTCGGCGACGTATTGGTCGCGCTTGGCGACCAGCGTGGCGAGCTTCTCGTTCAACGCCTTGCGCTGGACGATCTGCTTGTCGATCTCGGCGCTGCGTGCTTCCGGCTTCATGGCGCGGAGATTGTCCGGCAGATCCTCGTCCGTGACCTTTGCCACATCGTTGCGGCCGGCCGCGACGTCGGCGACCAGGTCACCGTCGCCGGTGACCGCCTCCGCCGTCACTTTGGCGCGCTTGTTGATGAAGCTTGCCATCTCCGACGCACGGGCCGGCGAAGCCGCGGCGACGCTCGCTAGCTGCTGGGTCTTGGATTCCGTTCGCTCCTGCAGCGGGCGCGGACCGTAGGGGATCACGGTGCTGTTGATCTGGCGCTGGCAGGATGATGATGTCCTCGTCGAACGGCGTCTCGATGGTGACGATCTGGCCGCGTCCCTCGGAACCAGGTTCCGTCGGCTTCGCGGTGCCTTGAGGCCGGAATCAAGGCGCCTTCCTCGCGAATTTGCTGCCGATTCCGGCGCTCCCGCCCTCTATCGGCTGGAGCATGATCTTCGTGGAAAACCGGCTTCCACTTTTCCGGATCATGCTCTCGTGGAATCGGCTAATCTTCGCGCGATGGACTCACCCGCCCGCCAGATCGCGCTTGTGCCCGTGCCCGACCGACGCCAGTCGGAGACCGCGCTTGCGATCGCGCGCGGCACTGCGAGGCTTCTGAGATCGCTGGGATTTTCCTGCATCAGCGAATTGCCGCTGCCGTCCGGCCGAAGAGCCGATCTGGTCGCGCTGAACGAGCGCGGCGAGATCTGGATCGTCGAGATCAAGTCATCGGTCGAGGATCTGCGCGCCGACCAGAAATGGCAGGACTACCGGATGCATTGCGACCGGCTGTTCTTCGCCTTCACGCAGGATCTGCCGTGCGAGATCTTTCCCGTCGACACCGGTTTGATCATCGCCGACGCCTATGGCGCGCATCTGCATTGCGAGGCGCCGGAGCATCGCCTGCCGGCGGCAACCCGCAAGGCGATGACGGTGCGTTTTGCCATGGCGGCGGCGCAGCGGATCAACCGCCTGGTCGATCCGCAGGGGCACGAGTTTTAGGACAGGTGCGGTTGTGATCCGTCATCCTGAGGAGCCGCGAAGCGGCGTCTCGAAGGATGCACGGCCCGGCTGATGGCCGTCGATCCTTCGAGGCTCGCTCCGCTCGCGCCTCAGGATGACGGTGTGAAATCAAGTAGCCCGGATGGAGCGCAGCGCAATCCGGGTGAGTCTTGCCGCCGACTGCGCTGCCCCGGATTTCGCTTGCGCTCCATCCGGGTTACGGGAGATCGAACGGAAATGGCCGGGCAATAACCCGGCCATCGCAAACCAATATGAATCCTGCTTAGCGCGGTGCGCGCTTGGCGAGGATGCGCTGCAAGGTGCGGCGGTGCATGTTGAGACGGCGCGCGGTCTCCGAGACGTTGCGGTTGCACATCTCGTAGATGCGCTGGATGTGCTCCCAGCGCACGCGGTCCGCCGACATCGGATTGGCCGGCAGCTCGGACTTCTCGGTGCCGGTCGCGAGCAGCGCGGCGACGACGTCATCGGCGTCGGCGGGCTTCGAGAGATAATCGACGGCGCCCATCTTCACCGCGGTGACGGCGGTGGCGATGTTACCGTAGCCGGTCAGCACGATCGCGCGCGCCTCGGGGCGCTTGCGCTTCAGCGCCGAAACGACGTCGAGGCCGTTGCCGTCGCCGAGCCGGAGGTCGACGACCGCGAAAGCGGGCGCGGCGCGGCCGATCTCGGCGAGACCATCAGACACCGTGTCGCATGACTTCACTGCGAAGCCGCGCGTCTCCATCGCGCGCGACAGGCGTTCCAGGAACGGCTTGTCGTCCTCAACAATGAGGAGCGAGCGGTCAGCATGGTCATTCAATTCAGTGATGGCGTTCACGGTCCATTTTTCCCTGTGGCAGACACCAACAATATGGGGTCCTACCGTGGCGCTGCCAAGGCAGCCGAAAGTCGCGTGCTCGTCTGGAAAGAGCAATGCATCCGTAATGCCAGAGTTGCGATTAAGAATCGTTCTTAGGATTCGGTTTCGTCGCCCGGCGCGGATTCCTCAAAGCTCTCTCGCGGCCAGACGATCTGCACCACGGCGCCGTGATCGGGGAAGGTGCGATTGGTAAACGACACTTTGGCGCCGGTGCGTTCCAGCAGCGTCCTTGCGATGAAAACGCCCAGACCGAGGCCCCCACGTGGGTTTTGGGCCTCATCCGCACCCCTGCGGCGCGACAGATACGGCTCGCCGATCCGCTTCAGCATGTCGGGCGCGATGCCCGGACCGTCATCGGAGACGACGACCTCAACGGTTTCGGCGTTCCACCATGCGTTCACCTCGACGGTCTGGTGCGCGAAATCGACCGCATTTTCGAGAATGTTTCCGACGCCATAGAGGATCGCCGGATTGCGCGCGGCGACCGGTTCAGGCGTTGCTGCGACAGCAAGCCGCACCTTGATGTTGATACCGAAATCGCGATGCGGCGCCACCGCCTCCTCGATCAAGGTCGACAGCTTCATGGTGTCGAACGGCGCACCGCTCGATGACAATTGCGCGATCTTGCTCAGGATGTCGCGGCAGCGCTGCGCCTGCTCGCGCAAGGTCTTGAGGTCGCCGGCGATCGCCGGGTCATGCACCGTCTTCTCGAGCTCGCGCGAGATCAGAAAGATCGTCGACAGCGGCGTGCCGAGCTCATGCGCGGCGGCGGCAGCGAGGCCGTCGAGTTGGGTCAGGTGCTGTTCGCGCGTCAGCACCAGCTCGGTCGCGGCGAGCGCATCGGAGAGCTGGCGCGCTTCCTCGGTCACCTGGAATGCGTAAAGACTGGTGACACCGATCGCGAGCAGGATCGAAAGCCAGACGCCGATCAGATAGATCGGCGGCAGCACCAAGGGATCGTCGGCGTCCCAGGGCAGCGGTAGATGGTAGAAGAACAGCGCCGAGGCGCAGGCGACCGCAAGGCAGCCGAGCGCGATCGTCAGCCGGATCGGCAGCACGGTGGCCGAGATCAGGACCGGTGCCAGGAACAGGAACGAGAACGGGTTCTGCAATCCGCCGGTGAAGTACAAGAGCCCGCCGAGCTCGACGATGTTGAACGCGAGCAGCGCGGCGGCATAGGCCGGCTCCAGCCGCTGCATCGGGTTGAAGGCGATCTGCAGCGCCAGATTGAGCAGCGCCGAGAACGTCACGATGGTGACGCATGGGACGATCGGAACGTCGAATTCCAGTCCCTGCGCCACGATGAAGATGGCGACGAGCTGGCCGAGCGCGGCGAGCCAGCGCAGCCGCAGGATCGTATCCAGGCGGACGTAACGGCGGGGTTGGCGGAAATCGGAGGCGACATCGGTCATTCCTGGACCTTAGCTGTGCCGTGGGCGGCGCACAAATTCGCGACTTGGCGCAACGATGCAGGGCAAGCCTTTAATTACAGCCAAGCCTTTAATTACCGCCGAGCCTTGCGCTTATTGTCGCAATGGCTCAATGACGGCCATATGCAACAGATCGGGACAGGTCAGGCGCAAACGCCGGCGGTCGATCAGGGCGGATCGGCCGCGATCGACGTCGCGCATCTGGTCAAGGTCTACAAGACCACCCGCGCGGTCGACGATATTTCGTTCCGCATCGCGCGCGGCAGCATCACCGGCCTGCTCGGCGGCAACGGCGCCGGCAAGACCACGACGATCGCGATGATCATGGGCCTGGTGCTGCCGACCTCCGGCAGCGTCGAGGTGCTCGGTGCACGAATCCCCGAGCAGCGCTACGATGTGCTCGGCCGGATGAATTTCGAAAGCCCCTATGTCGACATGCCGATGCGGCTCACGGTGCGGCAGAACCTGACCATTTTCGGCCGCCTCTATGCCGTGCAGCATTTGCGTGAGCGGATCGACCAGCTCGCCGACGATCTCGATCTCAAGGAATTCCTCGACCGCTCCAACGGCAAGCTCTCCGCCGGGCAGAAGACCCGCGTCGCGCTGGCGAAGGCGCTGATCAACGAGCCGGACCTCTTGCTGCTCGACGAGCCGACCGCCTCGCTCGACCCGGATACCGCCGACTGGGTGCGGCAGCATCTCGAGACCTACCGCAAGACCCATAACGCGACCATCCTGCTGGCGTCACACAACATGCTGGAGGTCGAGCGCCTCTGCGACCGCGTCATCATCATGAAGCGCGGCAAGATCGAGGACGACGACAGCCCCGAGCGGATCATGGCGCGCTACAACCGCGACACGCTGGAGGAGGTGTTTCTCGACGTGGCGCGCGGCCGGGTGCGGGAGGGGGCACCATGAGCGAACTCGTCAGCCAGCACCAGCACACCATTTCACTGCAACGCATCAACGCGATGGTGCTGCGCTATTGGTATCTCTTGATGTCGTCATGGCCGCGGCTGCTGGAGCTGGTCTACTGGCCGGCATTGCAGATCATCACCTGGGGCTTCCTGCAGAATTACATCTCGCAGGCATCCGGCTTCTTCGCCAAGGCGGGCGGCACGCTGATCGGCGCCGTGATCCTGTGGGACATCCTGTTCCGAGGGCAGCTCGGCTTCTCGATCTCGTTCCTGGAGGAGATGTGGGCGCGCAATCTCGGCAACCTGATGATGAGCCCGCTCAAGCCGATCGAATTCCTGCTCTCGCTGATGATCATGAGCCTGATCCGGCTCGCCATCGGCGTGATCCCGATGACGCTGCTGGCGCTGTTCTTTTTCGGCTTCAACTTCTACGCCATCGGGCTGCCGCTGATCGCGTTCTTCTGCAATCTGATCTTCACGAGCTGGTCGGTCGGCGTGTTCGCCTCCGGCCTCGTGCTGCGCAACGGGTTAGGGGCGGAAAGCATCGTCTGGACGCTGATGTTCGCGGTGATGCCGCTGGCCTGCATCTATTATCCGGTCGAGGTGCTGCCGGGCTGGCTGCAAGCTGTCGCCTGGACGCTGCCGCCGACTTACGTGTTCGAAGGCATGCGCTCGCTGTTGATCGATCACGTCTTCCGCGCCGACCTGATGGCGTGGGCGCTGGCCATCAACGCCATCCTGTTCGCTGCCTCTTTTGCGATCTTTCTTGCCCTTTTGCAGAGCGCCAAGCGCAACGGCTCGCTGCTCGCCGGTGGTGAATAAATGTCACTTTCTCGTGGATTCTCGGTGTATTAGCCCGATATCGCCCCCAGATTCGGCTCGCGGCGCATTGACGCATTGTTACGCATTGGTCAGTATGCTGCGGCGCAAAACAGGGGTCTGAAAATACTATGCCCATCGGTGAATTTGGCGGTGCCCCGCCACTAGCGGCGGAAGGCAGCCCGGCACTCACGACGCCTTTGTACTGGATGTACGAGATGGCGCATGCGTCGCTCAACCCGGTGCGCGCGGTGACCGACGCCACCAAGATCCTGTTTCAGAATCCGCTCAATCCGTGGACCCACACCGAGTTCGGCAAGTCGATCGCCGCCGGCTGTGAGCTGTTCGAGCGCACCACGCGCCGCTACGGCAAGCCCGAATGGAACCTGCCGACGACCGAGGTCAACGGCATCCGCACCCCGGTCGAGGTCCGTTCGATCTGGGAAAAGCCGTTCTGCCGCCTGCTGCATTTCGATCGCAAGCTGACGCGGCCGTTGCGCTCGCCGCAGCCGCGCGTGCTGATCGTGGCGCCGATGTCGGGCCACTATGCGACGCTGCTGCGTGGCACGGTCGAGGCATTCCTGCCGACGCACGAGGTTTACATCACCGATTGGGCCGATGCGCGCATGGTGCCGCTCGCGGCCGGCCGGTTCGATCTCGAGGATTATGTCGACTACCTGATCGAGATGCTGCACGCACTCGGCGGCAACATGCACGTCATCGCGGTGTGCCAGCCTTCGGTGCCTGTCGTGGCAGCTGTTTCGGTGATGGAAGCCAATAACGACCCGTTCGTGCCGCTGTCGATGACGCTGATGGGCGGGCCGATCGACACCAGACGCAATCCGACCGCGGTCAACAACCTCGCGGAAGAGCGCGGCATCGAGTGGTTCCGCAACAATGTCATCACCAAGGTGCCGTTCCCGCATCCGGGCGTGATGCGTGATGTCTATCCGGGCTTCCTGCAACTCAACGGCTTCATCAGCATGAACCTCGACCGGCACATGGACGCGCACAAGGCGCTGTTCGCCAATCTGGTCAAGGGTGACGGCGATCTCGTCGACAAGCACCGCGAATTCTATGACGAATATCTCGCGGTGATGGACCTCACCGCCGAATATTACCTGCAGACCGTCGATCTCGTCTTCGTCAAGCACGCGCTGCCGAAGGGCGAGATGACCCATCGCGGCAAGCCGGTCGATCCGTCGAAGATCCGCCGCGTCGCGCTGATGACGGTCGAAGGCGAGAAGGACGACATCTCCGGCCTCGGTCAAACCGAGGCGACGCACGCGCTCTGCACCGCGATTCCGAACCATCGCCGCGTGCATTACGTGCAGAAGGGCGTCGGGCACTATGGCGTGTTCAACGGCTCGCGTTTCCGCTCCGAAATCGTGCCGCGAATCTCCGATTTCATGGTTTCGGCGGCCAATACGCGGCTTTCCCTGGTCGCCGCGGCCGAATAGGTATCACCCCGGCCGCGATTGTTGCAGTCGCGCAAGTCACTGATTTAACTAAAAGAATCTCAAATCGGCCAAGGCTCAAGCGATGAATTTTTTTTCATTTCTTGGGCCTTTTTCGTAACCTTGATTCATCGAAAAAATGCCGGTTCCGACCCCAGCCGGTAGAGGTCAATTAACAGCCAACCCCTGTATATTGGGCAAATGATTTGTTTTTGCGCCGAGCGCTTTCCCTGGCGGCGGATATGGCAAAGTTCGGGCGAACTCCTGCTCCCCGGACTCTCAGAAATGGCTACTCGCGCGCTCCTCTATCGGCGGCCTGCCGAACCCGCGACCGTATTGGTCAGACACGGCTCCCAGTTCTTCACCGTCAGATTGCGCCGGCACAGGCGCGCGCGCCGCTACACGCTCAGGATACATCCGACCGATCGCGAGGCGATCCTGACGATGCCGCCGCGCGGCACGATTCCCGAAGCGAAGGAGTTCGCCAATCTCCATGGCGGCTGGATTGCCGCCCGTCTTGGCCGCTTGCCGAAGGCCGCGCCGTTCCAGCCCGGCACCGTGGTGCCGTTGCGCGGCGTGCCGCATCGCCTGGTGCACCGCTCGGGCGAGCGCGGCACGGTTTGGACCGAGACGCGCGACAGCGGCGAGAAGATCATTTGCGTCGCCGGCGGCGTCGAGCACATGGATCGCCGCGTGCACGACTTCCTCAAGCGCGAGGCGCGCAAGGATCTGCAGAAGTCGGCACAGCTTCACGCCGCGGAACTCGGTGTGCGGGTACGCCGGATCTCGATCCGCGATCAGTCGAGCCGCTGGGGCTCGTGCACCTCGGCGGGTTCGCTGTCGTTCTCATGGCGGCTGATCCTGGCGCCGCCCTTCGTGCTCGATTACCTCGCCGCGCATGAGGTCGCCCATCTCGTCGAGATGAACCACTCGGCGCGGTTCTGGCGGGTGGTCGACAAGGTCTGCGCGTCGGTGACGCGTGCCAAGAACTGGCTCGATACCTACGGCAACGACCTGCACCGCTACGGGATTCAGGAGTAGAGCGCGCTCTACGCCCCGAACGTTGCTGTCATCGCCCGCGAAAGCGGGCGATCCAGTATTCCAGAGACAGTTGTATTTCAGCGGATAAACCGCGGCGTACTGGATCCCCGTGCGTAGCCCGGATGGAGCGGAGCGCAATCCGGGGCGGCTCTCAACGCGGCGCGAGCTGTCCCCGGATTTCGCTCCGCTTCATCCGGGCTACGAAGCTACGCGGTTCGTCCGCCCGGCGCCTTACCGAAACAACCGATCCGCCAGCCAGCCGTCCAGTCCTGCTGCCGCCTCCGGCCGCGCGTTCGGGTTGGGTGGTGCCGAGGCGCGGGCCGGGGTCGGCGGGGGCGCGCGATAATAGCCGCCACCGGATGGTGCCGGCACTGGCGGCTGCGGTGCCTGCATCGGCGGCTGAATCTGCATCGGTCCCGCCGGCGCAGACGGCGCGGTGACCTGCGACGAGATCTGCATCAGGTTCGCCGGCCCCCAACTGCCTTGCGAGTTCGGGATCGCCGCGACCGGCACGCCCTGATGCGCCGCCTTCATGAAGCGGGTCCACACTTCGACCGGCAAGCCGCCGCCGGTCGCCTTCTTGGTCGGTGAATTGTCGTCATTGCCGAGCCAGACGCCGGTGACGAGCTTGGCGGTGTAGCCGATGAACCAGGCGTCGCGATAATCCTGGCTGGTGCCGGTCTTGCCGGCGGCGGTCCAGCCCGGGATCTCCGCCTTGCGCGCGGTGCCCGAGATCAGCGTCTCGCGCATCATGCTGTTCATCATCGAATCATAGCGCGGCTCGATCACCTGGTTGGGCGGATCGGTCGGACGGTCATAGAGCAGCTTGCCCGAACTGGTCTTGATTTTGGTCACCACATGCGGCGACACCACGTAGCCGCCATTGGCGAACGGCGCATAGGCGCCGACCAGCTCGATCACGGAGACTTCGGAGGTGCCGAGCGCAATCGAGACGTTGGGCTCAAGCTTGGAGGAGATGCCGAGCCGGTGCGCGGTACGCACCACATTCTTGGCACCGACCTCGACGCCGAGCCGCACCGCGACCGTGTTCAGCGACATCGCCAGCGCCTGGGTCAATGTCACCGAGCCGAAATATTCGTGGGTGTAGTTCTCTGGCTTCCAGCCCTTGATGTCGAGCGGCGCGTCGGTGCGGATGGTGTCCGGCGTCAGCCCTGCTTCGACCGCGGTGAGATAGACGAACGGCTTGAACGCCGAGCCAGGCTGCCGCTTCGCGGTGACTGCGCGATTGTACTGGCTCTCGGAGTAGTTCCGGCCGCCGACCATGGCGCGCACCGCGCCGTCCGGCGTCATCGCCACCAGCGCGCCCTGGCTGACATTGAACTTCACGCTCTTGGCGGCGAGCTCATCGATGATGGCGGCTTCGGCGACGTTCTGCAGCTTCGGATCGATCGTGGTCTGCACCACGATGTCCTGGTCGATCTGGCCGACCAGATCGTCGAGCACTTCGCCGATCCAGTCGGCGACATAGTTCACGGTGCCGGCGCCGGCCGGCTTCACCGCAATCGAGGGCTGGCCGATCGAGGCCTTGGCCTGCGCCTCGGTGATGAACTTGGCGTCGGCCATCGCCGCGAGCACGACCTGCGCGCGCTGCTCGGCGCCTTCCGGGTTGCGGTTTGGCGCCAGCCGCGACGGCGACTTGACGAGCCCGGCCAGCATCGCGGCTTCCGGCAGCGTGACGTTCTTCGCCGACTTGCCGAAATAGCGCTGGGCCGCGGCCTCGACGCCATAGGCGCCGGACCCGAAATAGACCCGGTTGAGATAGAGCTCGAGGATCTCGTTCTTGGAATGCTTGCGCTCCAGCCAGAGCGCGAGCTCGGCCTCCTGCAGCTTGCGCTGCATGGTGCGCTCCTGGGTCAGGAACAGGTTCTTGGCGAGCTGCTGGGTCAGCGTCGAGCCGCCCTGCGAGACGCCGCGATGCAGGATGTTGGTCACCGCCGCGCGCAGGATGCCGACCGGGTCGACGCCAAAATGCGAATAGAAGCGGCGGTCCTCGATCGCGATGAAGGCCTTCGGCAGATAGGGCGGCAGATCCTTCAACGCGATGTTGGCGCCGGCCATTTCGCCGCGTTGCGCCAGCACGCTGCCGTCGATGCCGACGATCTGGATCGTCGGCGGACGCTTGGGAATCTCCAGCGACTGGATCGGCGGCAGATGCGCGCCGACCCACACCACGACACCGATCACCGCAATGCCGGCCCACAGGCCGAGCACCGCGGTCCAATAGAACAGGCGGCCGATGCCGAAGCCGCGCGACTTGCTGCGCCGCTTGCTGCTGCTGCGTGACGGGCGCGGTTTCTCGCTACCGGAATCGCTGCTCTTGTCGCTGCTCTTGGGTTTGGATTTGGCGGGCTTGTCGTCGTCGCCGCCGGGAATGCGATCGGACGGCGACAGTCGGAGGTCGGCAAGCGCGGCCGGAAGCCCGAACAGCGGCTCCTTGCGCGCACCGCCTTTTTTACGTCCCCACGCCATCCGCAACGCTCACACCCTGACAGGGACGCACGCTAGCGTTCCCGGTTTAAGGGGCGGTTACGCAAAGCTTAACGGGGGATTAGGAGGTGAGGCAGCGCGTGCTACATAAGGAGCATGATCAGGAAAAGTGGGCACCGGTTTTCCCTCGCGACAAACGCGGAGCGTTTGCGCGGAGATCATGCTCAAACAGGATGGAAGAGCGCGATCGAGCGATCGCGCTAGGGAACAAGAAAACGAAGGAGCACCGCATGGGCCATATCGATCCGACCAAGGACGTCTTCGCGCAATTCCGGGACAACAACCGGCCGGGCCCGATCCACATGCTCAACCTCGTGCGCCTGCGCGAATGGGCCGCCTATCCCGACGGCCGCAAGGCCACCGGCGCGGAGGCTTATGCGGCCTACGGCCGCGAGAGCGGGCCGGTGTTCGAACGGCTCGGCGGCCGCATCGTCTGGCAAGGCCGCTTCGAGCTGATGCTGATCGGCCCGCAAGAGGAGCGCTGGGATCACTGCTTCATCGCGGAATATCCTGATGTCGCCGCCTTCGTCGAGATGATCCGCGATCCCGTCTATCGCGAGGCCGTGAAACACCGCCAGGCGGGCGTGGAGGATTCGCGCCTGATCCGCCATGCCGTGCTGCCGGTCGGCAAGAATTTCGGCGAGATACCGGAGTAGGCGTCCAAGCAAGAGCGTTCACTATGACCGTCACCCTGAGGAGCGCGTAGCGCGTCTCGAAGGGTGCACGGCCACAGTCGGGCCGTCGACCCTTCGAGACGGCCGCTGCGCGGCCTCCTCAGGGTGACGGTGAGGGGGGCGATGTTCGCACTCCCAAAAACAAATCGGCGGCCCGGAGGCCGCCGATTGCATTTCAAGCCTGCGCGAACACTAACCCGCCGGGCCGGCGTCCTCGAGGATGGGGCCGAACAGCTCCCAGCGCTCGCCGTTAAAGCGCATCATCTGCAGCTGCTTGTTGACGCGATAGTCGTTCGGCGCGGTGTTGCCCTTGATGCCGGGCAGCGCCATGTCGAGCTCGACATTCTTCAGGTTGGTCGCCTGCTTCAGCACGTTGTCGCGGGTCAGGTCGTCGCCGCACTGCTTCAGCACATGCACCATCAGCTGGGCGGTCGAGTAGCCATAGGTGTTGAAGTTCGAGTTCTTGTCGCCGTCGGGATAGTACTTGGCCATGAAGTCGAAATAGCGCTTCATGCCCGGATCGTCCTTCCACTGCGGATCGGCCGGATCCTTGCCGTAATTGGTGCTGATCAGGCCCTTGGAGGCTTCCAGGCCCGCCGGCTGCAGCACGGCGCCGACCGAGGTCGCGTTGATGTCGACGATGTGGATCGGGTGCCAGCCGAGCTCGGCGATCTTCTTGATCGCCTGCGCCGCCTGCTTCGGCGTCGAGGCCGAGAAGAACAGGTCGGCGCCGGCATCCTTGATCTTGATCACCTGGGAATCGATGGTCGGGTCGGAGACCTCGTAGGAGGCTTCGGCCACGATCATCTTGGCGGCCTTGTCGCCGAGGCCGGCCTTGATGCCGTTCAGATAATCCTTTCCGAGGTCGTCGTTCTGATAGAGCACGCCGATCTTGGCGTTGGGATGCTCCTTCAGGATGTACTGGCCGTAGATGCGGCCTTCGACGAAGTAGTTCGGGTTGAAGCCGAGCGTCCAGGGGAAGTTCTTCGGGTCGGTGAACTTCGAGGCGCCGGTGGCGGCAAACAGCTGCGGCACCTTCTTGCCGTTGAGATATTTCTGCACGGCGGCGTTCGACGGCGTGCCGACGATCTGGAAGGTCAAGAGCACCTCGTCGCTCTCGACGAGCTTGCGCACCTGCTCGACGGCCTTGGGCGGCGAATAGGCGTCGTCATACTGGATCAGGTTGATCTTGCGGCCGTTGATGCCGCCCTGATCGTTGATCATCTTGAAATAGGCCGCCTGGGTCTTGCCGATCGAGGCATAGGCGGAGGCCGGTCCGGAGAAGGGGACGGTCTGGCCGATCTTGATCTCGGTGTCGCTTGCGCCGGGATCGTATTTCTTCTGCGCAAAGGCCGGACTTGCGGACAGCGCAATCGCGAGCGCCGTTCCCGTGACCAGGTGGAAAATCCCGTTCCTCATGATGCTGTTTCCCTCACGTGACTGATGGTTGGCCGATGATCTTGTCCGCGGGTTCAAGGTCCCGCGGTCGCCATCGCTGGGCCGGGATACTGGAGGAACCGTTATTGCAACGCAAGACGAGCGCTGCCGAAAGGGTGAGCGATTTCAGTCAACCAAAGTAGGGGGCGGTGCGAAAAGAAGGGTGGAGCGGGCAGTGCCGAGCTCCGCTTCACCTCGCCCCGCCTGCGGGGAGAGGTCGCATCGCATCGAAGATGCGATGCGGGTGAGGGGAGGCTCCGCGGGCGCAGCTACTGGAGCGGTGCACGGAAGCAGCCCCTCACCCCAACCCTCTCCCCGTAAGAACGGGGAGAGGGAGTGGAGTCCCGTCGCGACCTAGCCCGCCGGTCCGGTGTCCTCGATGATCGGGCCGAACAGCTCCCAGCGCTCGCCGTTGAACTTCATCATCTGCATCTGCTTGTTGATGCGGTAGTCGTTCGGTCCCGTCGTGATCGACATGCCCGGCAGCGCGAGGCTCGGCACGAACTTCTTCAGGCTGGTCACCTGCTTCATCAGGTTCTCGCGGGTGAGGTCGTCGCCGCACTGCTTGAGCACCTGGATCAGGAGTTCGGCCGTCGAGTAGCCGTAGGTGTTGACGGTGTTGAGCTTGTCGCCTTCCGGATAATACTTGTCCATGAAGGCGAAATAGGCCTTCACGCCGGGATCGTCCTTCCATTGCGGGTCGGCGGGATCCTTGCCGTAATTGGTCGAGATGATGCCCTTGGAGATGTCGAGACCGGCCGGCTTCAGCGTCGCCGACACCGGGCTCGCATTGATGTCGAGGATGTGCACCGGGTTCCAGTTGAGATCGGCGATCTTGCGGATCGCCTGTGCGGCGAATTTCGGTGTCGAGGCGTCATACACCAAATCGACCCCGGCGGCCTTCAGCTTCACGATCTGGGAATCGACCGTCGGGTCGGTCAGCTCGTAGGACACCTCGGTGACGATCATGCTCGCGGCCTTGTCGCCGAGCCCGCTCTTCAGGCCGGTGATGTAGTCGCGGCCGAGATCGTCGTTCTGGTAGAAGATGCCGATCTTGGCGTTCGGGTGATTGGCCAGGATGTATTTGGCATAGATGCGTCCCTCCGACTGGTAGTTCGGGTTGAACGCGATCGTCCACGGCGCATTCTGCGGATCGGAGAAGCGCGACGCGCCGGTGGAGGCGAGCAGCTGCGGTACCTTCCTGGCATTCAGGTATTTCTGCACGGCGGCATTCGACGGCGTGCCGATGATCTGGAACGTGAACAGCACCTCGTCGCCCTCGACGAGCTTGCGCACCTGCTCGACCGCCTTCGGCGGCGAATAGGCATCGTCATACTGGATCAGGTTGAGCTTGCGGCCGTTGATGCCGCCCTGCTCGTTGATCATCTTGATATAGGCGGCCTGGGTCTTGCCGATGCCGGCATAGGCGGATGCAGGGCCTGAGAACGGCACGGTTTGGCCGATCTTGATCTCGGTGTCGGTCGCGCCGACGTCGTATTTCTTCTGCGCGGTGGCCGATGTAACCGACAACGCGATCGCAAGCGCCGTCGCAGCGAGCAATTGCACGCTTCTCATGTCCGTGACCTCCCATGTTGCCGGTGATCTTGTCCGCAAGCGACGGCCGGCGGATGTCACCGTTGTCAGGGATGATGGAGGAACGTCGGGGGCATTGCAAGACGATGCACCCTGCGCGCGATGTCGCGTCAGCGTACGTCTTCTCCCTCTCCCCGTTCTTACGGGGAGAGGGTTGGGGTGAGGGGCCGAAGCTTCGCTTCGGCGTTCTGGAGGACGGCCGCCGTAGGCGGCCTATGCCTCTCCCCGCAAGCGGGGCGAGGTGAAGCAGAGCCGTCGTCAGGCAAGCCAGAGCAGGATCAGCGCGAGCGCAGCGGGAGCTGCCTGCACATAAAGAATGCGGCGGCTGACAGTGGCGGCGCCATAGGCGCCGGCGACGATCACGCAGAGCAGGAAGAATGTCTTGATCTGGAACGCGAAGCCGGCGTTGCCGTGCACCAGGCCCCAGATCAGTCCGGCGGCGAGGAAGCCGTTATAAAGCCCTTGATTGGCGGCGAGCACCGCAGAATCCGTTGCCTTCTCGATCGAGTTGCGGAAGGTCTTCAGCCCGAGCGGCCTGGTCCACAGGAACATCTCGAGCACAAGGAAATAGATGTGCAGCGCGGCCACCACCGCGACCAGAATATTGGCAAGCAACAGCATATTGCGGTCCCCCCAGAGCTTCGGTTCTGATTGAATCAGAACCGAAGCTCAAGATTCTTGTTTGACGCGTTTTCTTCACGCGAACCGGTGTCCACTTCGCTCAAAAACGCTCTAACCGGAATTCGGGTGGACGCTAGCATGCGGGCGGTGAATTGTATGCCGAGCAACTCCGAGAGTGATGACGATGGCCGACCGCAAGACTGCAACGACTTTCAACCTCGACCGGCTCAAGACCCCGATCGGTACCGCGCTGCTGGTCATCGATCATGACGGCGTGCTGCGCGCGCTCGACTGGGACGACTATGAAGGGCGCATGCTCGACCTGCTGCGGCTGCATTATGGCGCCGTGACGCTGCGGGACGGCCGCGCGCCGGCTGCGATGCGCAAGGCGCTCGGCGATTACTTCAAGGGCGATCTCGATCGGCTCACCGACGTCGAATGGCGCGTCGCCGGCACGCCGTTCCAGCAGAAGGTCTGGCACGCGCTGCCGAAGATTGCGCCGGGCACCACCATGAGCTACGGCGCGCTGGCGGCGAAACTGAACGCGCCGAACGCGATGCGCGCGGTCGGTCATGCCAACGGCTCCAACCCGATCAGCGTTGTCGTGCCCTGCCACCGCCTGATCGGTGCCAACGGCTCGCTGGTCAAATATGGCGGCGGGCTGGAGCGCAAGCGCTGGCTGCTGCGTCACGAGGGCGTGGAGGTATAGCGGCCCACTTCAGCCGCCGGTGCGCCGATCAATCGAGATCTTCGCGGGGCATGTTGCGCAGATCGCGCACGATATAGAGGAAGACAACGAACGAGGGCACCCACGCGAGGATCGCTCCTGCCAGCATCGCATCGACCGTCGTCATGGAGATTCCCTCAGGCGCTGTTGGCACTCGCCGTCAGATCGGCTTTTCGATGCGGCGCCGGTCCTGGGGAAGGGATACAGCCACTTCCAATAGGCCTTGTTGCGCTCCAGCTGCCGCTTGTGGACGTCGCGGCACTTCGTCGAGCAAAACTGCTCAAAATACCAGCTATGTCGGATCAGCCCGAAAGGCCGTTTGCATCCCGGGTTTCCGCAACGGGCTGTCATGACACCGCCTCCGCATTCGAACGCGTGAACCAGCGGATGAAATTCTCCTGACCTTTGTAAAGGCACAGGCGTCCGCAATAGCGTTCACCCGCCGGATTTCGCAAACAGATGATCTTGGGCTCTTCGCTGTCACACTGGGCGCAGCGCGGTTCCGCACGCATGGCGACCTCCCTCCGAGGAATTGCCATCTGCCAATCAAAATGTCTGGTGCTGTCCTTGCCGTCGATCTTCCCGAAGGACGACGATGCGAACTCTCGCGCCGCCGCCATCCATGCGCAACTTGTCCAGATGTTTTGTGGCATCATCCTTGCGTATAGCCGGCCCGGTGATGGCTGATTCAACTCACGCACCCGGCGCTGTGCTGTGCTGCGCGAGGGCGGTATCGAGGCATTTGATCAGGACGTCTCCGTCGCAGGGCTTGCTCAGAAAGCAGATCGCTCCGGCCTTCAGCGCCCGGATGCGATCGCTTTCGACGGAGAACGCCGTGACGAAAATGAACGGAAAGCGGCGTCCGCTGGCAATCAGGTGGCTCTGCAGGTCGAGCCCGCTCATGGCCGGCATCCTGACATCCGCGATCACGCAGGATGTGTCGTTCAGGCGAGGCGAGTGCAGAAATTCCTCGGCCGACGCGTAGGTCTCGACCGCGTAGCCCAGCGACCTGACGAGGTTGTCGGTCGCGGTGCGAACCGACATGTCATCGTCGATGATTGATATCACTGGCGGATTTGGCAAGGAGGTTTTCCCGGCCCGGAGGGGCCCCTGGTGGTGCGATCTTGTGCCGACCACAGTGCGTCGCCAATCGGGGCCGGAGAATCATACTTAGGTTTGCGCCCCGCCGGATGCCTGCCCGATGCCGAGCATCTGTGCCATCCTGACCAGGTCGGGCAACGATTTCGCCGCCATCTTCCGCATGATGTGCCCGCGATGGATCTTGACCGTGATCTCGGCTACGCCGATTTCCGCGGCGACCTGCTTGTTCATGAGCCCCGCGGTGACGAGGCTCATGATCTGGCGTTCACGCGGCGTCAGGGTCGCGAAGGCGGCGCGTAGGTTTGCAAGAACCTTGGCCTCATCGCGACGATTCCGGTCGCGCTCGATCGCCGTCGTGACGGCATCCAGCATGTCCTGATCGCGGAACGGCTTGGTCAGGAAGTCCACCGCGCCGGCCTTCATGGCCCTGACCGTCATCGGGATATCGCCGTGGCCGGTCATGAAGATGATCGGAATGTGGATGCCGACCTTCGCCAGCTCCGCCTGAAAGTCCAGCCCGCTCACCCGCGGCAACCTGATGTCGAGGATCAGGCAGCTCGGGACATCCGGGGGCTTGCGCTGCAGAAATTCATGCGCCGAGCCGAACGCTGCGGTCCGCAAGCCGACGGACCGGAAGAGATTGCTCAGTGCGTCGCGCACGGACGCGTCGTCGTCGACGACGAAGACGATTGGATCTTCGGCGCTTGCCAGACCCGAAGGCGATGCCGCGCGCCCGGTCACCATGCATGATCCTCTTCGCGCAGTGGCAAGGTGAACTGGAACGTCGTGCCGGGGCCGATGTTTGCGGCCACGGACAGGCGGCCTCGGTGGGCCTCGACGATCGATCGGCAGATCGACAAACCCATTCCCATGCCGCTGGCCTTGGTGGTGTAGAAGGCGTCGAACAGCCGTTCGGCATTCTCGGCGGCGATCCCGACACCACAGTCGGTGACCGTGACCACGATCTGCCCGGCCTCGTCATGGCGCGTCCGGATCACGAGTTCCCGCGGCCTGTCCGTGACCGGCTGCATGGCCTCGATACCATTGAGGACCAGGTTGAGGATGACTTGCTGCAGCTGGATACGGTCGGCGACGACAGACGGGAGCACGGGAGCGAGGTCGAGCTGCAAGGATACGAGATGGCTCTGCAGTTCATGCTGCACCAGGCCGATCACCTGGTTGATGACGTCATTGATGTCGAGCGGCGCCCTCTGATCGGTCGTCTTGTTTACCATCGCGCGGACGCGCTGGATGACCTCGCCCGCGCGGTTGCCGTCGCTGATGATCGACCTGACCGCGCCGCGAGCTTCGTTCAGATCGGGGGCCGCCCGGTTGAGCCACCGCAGGCATGCCGCGGCATTGGTGACCACGGCGGCGAGCGGCTGGTTCACTTCATGCGCGATCGACGCGGCGAGCTCGCCGAGCGCGGTCACGCGCGTGACGTGCGCGAGGTTGGTCTGCGCTTCGTGCAATTCCGCCTCGGCTCGCTTGCGGGCGGTCACGTCGGTGACCGCTCCGACAAATTCGGTGTCGCCTGAAAGGTTCGTCACCGCATGCGCCCTGGCATGAACAAACTTGATCGCCCCATTGGGCATCAGCAATCGATAGCCGTGCTCGAAGTCGTTGCCGTCGAGCGAGGCACGGTCGATGGTCCGTTGCACGCGGGCGCGATCATCCGGATGGACGCGCTGCAGCACCGTGGCATGCGTGATGGAAGGAGCCCTGTCGAATTCGAAGATCCTGAACGTCTCTTCGGACCAGATGATCTCGCCGCTGGCGACGCGCCAGCCGAAGCTGCCGGTGTGGCTCAATCGCTGGGCTTCGGTCAGGTACATTTCACTCTGCTGCAGCGCATTTTCGGCGTGCTTGCGCTCGGTAATATCCTCGCATGCGATCAGCACGATCAGCTGA
The DNA here is from genome assembly GCF_029952935.1 of Bradyrhizobium sp. Mp19. Classification (NCBI taxonomy): domain Bacteria; kingdom Pseudomonadati; phylum Pseudomonadota; class Alphaproteobacteria; order Hyphomicrobiales; family Nitrobacteraceae; genus Bradyrhizobium; species Bradyrhizobium sp. Mp19. Next base: position 85,491 of record NZ_JASAUT010000027.1, read on the forward strand.
TCGCCCAGCCGCCGCACGGCCTTGGCGTTTTCGCGAACCCAAAGCCGTGAACCGTCCTTGCGGACCTTCCGGATTTCCCAATTGTGGGTCTGGCCGATGTTGTCGAGGCATGCCGCGACGTTGCGCTGGACCATATCCCGGTCTTCGGCGGCAAAGACCCGCAGCACGGATTGTCCGAGCAGCTCGTCGACGGTGTAGCCGAGCTGTGCCGCGCCGAACGTGTTGACCGACAGCACGAGGCCCGTTGCGTCGACCATGAAGTACATGACCGGGTTGTGTTCGAATACCTCCTTCCATTGCGCTTCGCTGTTGCGCAGCGCCTCCATCGCGCGCTCCTCGCCGCTGGCCCGGCCGCGCAACATGGCTTCCATCCGCCTTTGCGAACGGCCAACCAGGCGGATCATCAGCAATGCGGCGGTCAGCGACGCGACGAGCAGCGCCAGGGCAATCAGATGGGCGGACGCTGCCGGCTGCGGACCAAGCAACAGCCCGATGCAGGTTGCCGCCAAGGCCAGCACCATGCCGCCGAGCAGACATTGCTCGGCCGACCAGGACTTCGTGGTCGGGTCGCGGATCATCGGCGCACCAGCACTTGGCCATCATCACGGGCCGCGCTGCGTCGCTAGGTGACTGCTACCATCAGCGGCGACAACGTCGCCCTCCCAACAGACTGTATATTAGCAGCTTTCTTGCCGCCCGGACGGGATCACGCCGGCCTTTTTGGCGGTCCACATCCGTGAGATCGCGCAGAAAGCGAAGCCGTCGAGCGCGCTCAGGTCCAGGTTGCGACCTAAACTCAAGTATGAGTCGTCCCCACCGAATGTAACGGTCGGATCAACCTCCGTTCAATGGCCCGTTCCATCCCGGTGACTACGCTTATTGGGTAACTCGATGACGGTAGAGATTTCCGGGGTTCAGCAATCGCCAATCAGAGACGGAGATTGAAATGCCCAGCGCGCGCCTGCATCTGATCGTTTGCTCCGACGACGTCGACCACGAGGCAAGGCCTCGGAGACGCGATCGCAGCTTCCAGCCTTCCGTTATCGATGGTGGCAGGCAAACAGCAAGCACGCTGGCCGACAGCCCGTGGATCGATCTGCTGGACGCATTCGATCTGGGCGTTGTGGTCTGTCAGGCCAGCTATCTGGTCTTGCTGGGAGCGAGCCTGGCGGCGCTGCAGCCGCAATTCGACGTGCCGGATTCAGGGCGGTAGCACACCCTGAATTCCAAGTCCGGCAGGCTGCCGGGACCGAAGCGCTGGCTGCTCACGCCTGGGTCGCGCAAGACGGGTCCGATCACAGCCTCCGTGAGAGCCCGGAATCCATTCCCCGCCTAGCCCCGGCCTGATGGATTCCGGGCTCAGTCCTGCAGGCGCCTCAGCTGCGCAATGGCGCACCGGGAACGACCCGCCGACGGCGCGGCTCCCGCGCGAGGGTCCCGACCACGGCAAATTGCGGCAATTTTTTCGAAAGATGCCCCCTTCGCTTTAGCCGCTTTTGAAGCACCTGATTATTGGATCTGTCCGGCAACGGCATCGCTCTGCAGAGCTGTGCGTTGGTTCGCGCACTGACAGATCAGGGGCCGGTCATCATGAATCAGGCACAGCAGCACAAGCCGTTTCCCGAAGACAACAATTCCGTCGCCAGGGAAGAGGCCGAGGGCGCACGGGGATTGCAGCGCGATCTGCAGGAACGGCTGCAGCCGGAGCATGAGGAGCCGATCAGCGATGGCGGTCCCCATCCCGAAGCGCCCGCAGGCTCGGGCCGGATGGTTCGCCGCCTGCTCAAGGTCGGCATCGGCCTTGCCATCGTCGCCGTCTTCGGATGGCTGCCGCTCAGGGCCGTGTTGCAGACCTCGAGCGTGGAGGCTGTGGTCAATGCCAGGATCGTGACCTTGCGGTCGCCGATCGACGGCACCGTGAGCGCGAAGCCGCAGAAATCCACGCAGCTCAGCGTGGTTCACGAGGGCGATGCGATCCTTCACGTCGTCAACGCGCGCGGCGATCGCGCGCGGCTCGATGATCTCCGCCGACAAATGTCCCGGTTGGAAAATGAGCGCCCGAGTCTGGCCGCCAAGCTTGCGGCCGCCGAGACGGCGCAACAGGATCTTGCCCGCCAGGCCAGCCAGTTCCGTGACGGCCGCATCCTCCAGCTCGAGGCCCGGATCGCCGAAATCCAGACCGCGATCGAGGCCGCCGCCGCGCGGCGGGAGGAGGCCGTGGCCGCCGTCGAGCGGGCGTCGTCGCTGATCAAATCGGGCAGCGTGTCGACGGTCGAAATGGCCCGCCTGACGCGCGAGCAGGCGATCTCGCAGCAGACCGAGATCGGCGCTCGACGGCGTCTCGACGCCGCCAAGGTCGAGCTCACCGCGGCAAGGAACGGCACCTATCTCGGCGACAGCTACAATGACCGGCCGAGCTCCGTGCAGCGCGAGGAGGAGATGCGCCAGCGCGTCAGCGACCTGCGCGCCGATCTGGCGCATGCCGATGCCGAGATCGACTGGCTGACCCACGAGATCGCCGCCGAGCAGCTGCACTACGTCAACCGGGCCGAAGCCGACATCAAGGCCCCGGTCGGCGGCCGGATCTGGGAGATGATGACCTCGCCCGGCGAGGACGTCAGGGCCGGTCAGCCCTTGCTCAAGCTGCTCGACTGCAGCGGCGCGGTGGTCACGGCGAACGTCACCGAGAGCGTCTACAACGGGCTGAAGCTCGGCGAGCAGGCGAGCTTCGAGCCGAACGACGGCAGCGCCGCGCTCCAGGGCGAGATCGTCAATCTCACCGGCGCGTCGGGCGCGCCCGCGAACCTTGCGATCAATCCGGATGCGCTGAACAAGGAACCCTATCGGGTCACTGTCTCGATGCCGGCGCTCGACACCACGGGCAAGGATTGCGCGGTCGGCCGCACCGGACGTGTGGTGTTCAACGCGGACGCGGCAAAGTCATGATGGCGGCATTTGCGCCTGGGCTGGTCGCCTTCGGCGCCTGTCTTGCAATCCTGCCCCTGCTCCACCGCGAGCAGACCCTGGCCCGCGTCATGATGACCGGCATGTCGTTCGTCCTGCTGGTCCACTATTTCGCGTGGCGGGTGACGCACACCTTGCCGCCTCCGGGCCTCACCGCCGACGCGCTGGTCGGCTATCCCTTCGTTGCGGCCGAGGCGGCCTCGATGGTCGCGGTGTGCCTGTCGCTGCTGTTCCTCAGCCGGACCATCGACCGCTCACCCAAGGTCAATGCGATCCTGCGCCGCTCGAAGCTGCCCGCAAGCGCGCCGCTCGTCGATGTCTTCATCTGCACCTACAATGAGGAGAAGGCGATCCTGGAGCGCACCATCATCGGCGCGACCGGGCTGAACTATCCGAACTACCGCGTCTGGGTGCTCGACGACGGGCGGCGGCTCTGGCTGCGCCGGCTCGCCCAGGAGCTCGGCTGCAACTATCTGGCCCGCCCGGACAACCGCCACGCCAAGGCCGGCAACATCAATCATGCGCTCCAGCACGTTTCCGGGCTGGCCGAGCGGCCGGAGTTCATCTCGATCCTCGATGCGGATTTTGTCCCGATGCCTGATTTCCTGACCCGGGCGATGAGCCTGATGCAGGACGGCAGCGTCGGCGTCGTGCAGACGCCGCAGCATTTCATCAACCCGGATCCGATCCAGACCAATCTCGCGGCGACCGATGTGTGGCCCGACGAGCAGCGCTTCTTCTTCGATATCCTGATGCCGGCCAAGGATGCCTGGGACACGGCGTTCTGCTGCGGCACCTCGTCGCTGATCCGCTTCTCCGGCCTGATGCAGATCGGCGGCTTCCCGACCGATTCGGTGACGGAGGATTACCTCGTCACGCTGCGCCTGAAGGAGAAGGGATTGCGCACGGTCTATCTGAACGAGCGCCTGACCATCGGCCTCGCGCCGGAGGGACTGAAGGAATACATCACGCAGCGCGGCCGCTGGTGTCTCGGTTTCATGCAGATCTTCCGGGGCCGCGGCGGGCCGTTCTCGCGGCAATCGAAGCTCGCGTTCATGGACCGGCTGTCGCTGGTCGACGCCTTCATGAGCTGGGCGGCGGTCTACAGCACCAAGGTTTTCGGCCTGATCGTGCCGTGGCTTTATCTGCTGTTCGGGATCAAGGCGGTCCATGCCGACCTGTTCGAGCTGCTGAAATATTTCCTGCCGTTCTATGTCTGGCACGCCTTCACGATGGCCTGGATATCGCGCGGCCGCTCGCTCGCGATCATGACCGACGTGTCGCAATACATCGCGGCGCCCGCGGTGTTGAAGGCGGTCGTGACCGGCCTCGCCAGGCCGCAGGGCCACAAGTTCAAGGTGACGGCCAAGGGCGGCGACCGCAACCGCCGCTTCATCGAATGGCCGCTGCTGCGGCTCTATGGCGCTGCCCTGCTGATCACGCTGCTGGCGATCGCCTATGCCTTCATCCTGCATCTGCGCGGCGACAGCATCGCCTATGGCGGGCTGGCGCTGGCCTGGAGCCTGTACAATTGCGTCGTGCTCGCGATCGTGTGCTTCATCTGCATCGAGCAGCCGCGGCGCCGCAAGGCGGAGCGGTTCGAACGCGACGAGCCGATCCTGATCCATCAGGACAGCGAGATGCGGCTGATCCGGATGGCCGACATCTCGATCTCGGGCGCGCGCTTCATCGATCCCGTCCCGCCCGCCATCGGTTCCTTGATCAAATGCAATGTCTACGGCCAGAACGTCGCCGCGACGGTGGTCCGGCGCACCCGCGACGGCTTCGGCGTCCGCTTCGAGGATGCGGTGGCGACGCGGGTCAATGTCGTGCGCGCATTCTATGCCGGCGAATATGTCCGCGCTTTCCAAGGCGTGCGCGCGGCGCCGGTCGGCAGGGCGTTGCTGATGCGACTGTTCGGTTGATCCGCCGGGATCGGGACTTCGCTCTTTCGGTGGAAACGGCTTTCGATCCCGTCATCCTGAGGAGCGCGGAACGCGCGTCTCGAAGGATCGACAGCCCGGTCGCTTCGGCGTACTCCCACTCTCTTGCGGAAAGAACGTGGCCGTCGATCCTTCGAGACGGCCGCTGCGCGGCCTCCTCAGGATGACGGTGTTGCACGCTCCCCCTACGCCTTGATCTACGCCGCCGGCTTTGCCGCCTGGTCCTCGCTCGCCAGCAGATGCAGCAGCGCGCTCTTGATTGCGGCCTGCCGGGTCGGCGCCGTGATCTGGGCGCCGAGCAGGTCGGTGACATAGAACACGTCGCGGGCGCGTTCGCCGAAGGTCGCGACATGGGCCGAGGCGATGTTGAGGTTGAGCTTCGAGATCGCGGTGGTGAGCTGGTAGAGCAGGCCGGGCCGGTCGAGCCCGGAGACCTCGATCACGGTGTAGCGGTCGGACCACTGGTTGTTGATGGTCACCTCGGGCTCGACGATGAACGGCCGCGCCTTGCTGCGCACCGCCCGCTTCGCCACCGCCTCGGGCAGCCGCAGCTTGCCTTCCAGCACATGCTCGATCATCTCGCCGATCCGCGTCGCGCGGCGGCCCTCGTCCTCGTCGCGGTCGTATTCGCGTGAGATCGAGATGGTGTCGAGCGCGCGGCCGTCGGTCGTGGTGTAGATCTGGGCGTCGACGATGTTGGCGCCGGCAGAGGCGCAGGCGCCGGCGATGATCGATAACAGCCAGGGATGGTCGGTCGCCAGGATCGTCAGCTCGGTGACGGCGCGGACCTCGTCGAAGCCGACATTGATCGCGAGCTTGTGGCCGGCCTGCTCGCTGGCGCGGATGAAGCGGGCCTGGCGGATCTTGCGCGGCAGCTCGACCTTGAGCCAGTAGGCCGGATAATGCCGGCCGATATAGGCGTTGAGCTCGGACTCCGGCCATTCGGTGAAGGCGCGGCGGAATTCGGCTTGCGCCACCGCGATGCGCTGGGCGCGGTTGACCTCGGAGAAGCCGCCGGTCAGCACCGGTTCGGTCTCGTAATACAGCGTACGCAACAGCTGTGCCTTCCAGCCGTTCCACACGCCCGGGCCGACGCCGCGGATGTCGGCCGTGGTCAGGATCGTCAGCAGCTTCATCTGCTCGACCGACTGCACCACGGCGGCGAAATTCTCGATCGTCTTGCGGTCCGACAGGTCGCGCGATTGCGCCACCGTCGACATCGTCAAATGCTCCTCGATCAGCCACGCCACCAGCTCGGTGTCGGCCGCCGAGAAGCCGAGCCGCGGGCACAGCCGCCGCGCCACCTTGGCGCCGGCGATCGAATGGTCTTCCGGCCGGCCCTTGGCGATGTCGTGCAAGAGCGTGGCGATATAGATCACCGGGCGGTGCTCGGGGCGGATCTTGCGGAACAGGTCGCTGGCGACCGTGAATTCCTCGTTGCCGCCGCGCTCGATGTCCTGCAGGAAGCCGATGCAGCGGAGCAGATGCTCGTCCACCGTGTAGTGGTGATACATGTTGAACTGCATCATCGACACGATCTTGCCGAAGGCGCGGATGAAGTGGCCGAGCACGCCGGTCTCGTTCATCCGCCGCAGCACGATCTCCGCGTTGTCGGAGGTCAGGATCTCCATGAACAGGCGGTTGGCTTCGTCGTTCTCGCGCAGCTGGGTGTTGATCAGCTTGAGCGAGCGCGTCACCGTGCGCATCGCATCGGGATGGAAGGCGAGGTTGTTCTGCTGCGCGAGGCGGAAGATCCGGATCAGATTGACCGGATCGTGCTTGAACACGTCGGGCGCGGCGAGATTGATGCGGTTGTTGTCGACGATGAAGTCGTCGCTGCCGTTAACCCGCCGCCGCTTGGTGCCGGGCCGCAGCCGCGCCACCATCCGGCTCAGCACCGGCGCCGGCTTGTTGTGCTCTTCCTCGAGCTTGGCGCACAGGATCGCGGTGAGGTCGCCGACGTCCTTGGCGATCAGGAAGTAGTGCTTCATGAAGCGCTCGACGTCCTGCATGCCGGGATGCGAGGTATAGCCGAGGCGGACCGCGATCTCGCGCTGCATGTCGAACGACAGCCGTTCCTCGGCGCGTCCGGCGAAGAAGTGCAGATTGCAGCGCACCGACCACAGGAAGTCGGCGCAGCGGCGGAAGGTGCGGTATTCCTGCGCGTCGAACACGCCGCGTTCCAGCAGCTCGTCGGTCTCGCGCACGCGGTAGACGTATTTGGCGATCCAGAACAGCGTATGCAGGTCGCGCAGGCCGCCCTTGCCGTCTTTGACATTGGGCTCGACGAGGTAGCGCGACTGGCCGGCGCGGCGATGCCGCTCCTCGCGCTCGGCGAGCTTGGCGGTGACGAATTCCGACGCGGTGCCCTGCACCACTTCCTTGTCGAAGCGCTCGACCAGCTCGTCATAAAGCGGTTGGTCCCCGGTCAGGAAGCGCGTCTCCAGGATCGCGGTGCGGATCGTCATGTCGCCGCGCGCCTGACGGATCGATTCATCGACCGAGCGCGTGGCGTGGCCGACCTTCAGCCCCATGTCCCAGAGGCAATAGAGAATGGCTTCGGCAACCTGTTCGCCCCAGGCGGTCTGCTTGTAGGGCAGGATGAACAACAGATCGATGTCGGATTCCGGCGCCATCAGCCCGCGGCCATAGCCGCCGGTCGCCACCACGGCCATGCGTTCGGCGCCCGAGGGGATCGGCGAGTGGTAGAGATGACGGGTCGCCGCCGCGTAGAGGATGCGGATGATCTCGTCCTGCACGAAGCAGAGCCGTTCGGCGCAGCGGCGGCCGTGACGGTCCTTCAGCAGCAGCGCCTGCGCCGTGGCGCGTGCCGCGATCAGCTCGGCCTTGAGCAGCTGCGCCATCGCGGCGCGGAACTGGTCCTCGCGGCCGGCGTGCTGTTCGGCAAGTGCATTGACCGCCGCGGTGATCCGAACGGTCTCGAAACGATCATCCGCTTCAGGGCGGGCCTCGGCTACGACGCTGTCCATAGGTTCATCCGATATCGGACAGAGCTGTTGCTGTCACTGACCAAAGTATAAGGACAGCGGCTCCATGCTCTCTCCACGACGCTTTGAGTAAGATCGTTCTCGCGCCATCCCGTAAAGGGTAGAGATTTTCTCGTTGACCGCAAGGCTAACTCATTGAAATAAAAGATTGTTTCATAATCTGATCGAGGGGGTCAACGAATGCAAAAATTTTCCCGGCGCATGTTCGCAGCGCTGCTCGCGGTCTCGGCCTTGCTGCCTGGCGCGGCGCGCGCCGCCGACGCGCTGAAGGAGATCCGGATCGACTGGGCGACCTACAATCCGGTGTCGATGGTCCTGAAGCAGAAGGGCCTCCTGGAAAAGGAGTTCGCCAAGGACGGCATCAACATCGTCTGGGTGCAGTCGGCCGGCTCCAACAAGGCGCTCGAATTCCTCAACGCCGGTTCGATCGATCTCGGCTCGACCGCGGGCTCGGCCGCGCTGGTCGCGAAGATCAACGGCAACCCGATCAAGTCGATCTATGTCTATTCGCGCCCCGAATGGACCGCACTGGTCACAACCAAGGATTCCAAGATCGCGTCCGTCGCCGATCTCAAGGGCAAGCGCGTCGCGGTGACGCGTGGCACCGATCCGCACATCTTCCTGGTTCGTGCGCTGCTCGGCGCCGGCCTCACCGAAAAGGACATCACGCCGGTGCTGCTGCAGCACGCCGACGGCAAGACCGCGCTGATCCGCGGTGACGTCGACGCCTGGGCCGGCCTCGATCCGATGATGGCGCAGGCGGAAGTCGAGGACGGCGCAAAGCTGTTCTACCGCAAGGCGGAAGCCAACACCTGGGGCATCCTCAATGTCCGCGAGGAGTTCCTGAAGGCGCATCCGGATATCGTCCGCCGCGTGCTCGCGACTTACGAGGAAGCGCGGAAATATTCGCTGGCCAACTATGACGAGCTGAAGAAGACCTTCATCGCGGTGACCAAGCTGCCGGATGCCGTGGTCGACAAGCAGCTCAAGGAGCGCACCGAGCTGACCCACAGCCGGATCGGTAGCCCCCAGCGCGAATCGATCCTCGCCGCCGGCCTCGCCTTGCAGCAGGCCGGCGTGATCGACGCCAAGACCGATGTGAAGGCCGCGCTGGATTCCTTGATCGACGATCAGGTCCCGCTGCCGACCAACTAACCACCGCCGTCAAACTAACCACCGTCGTCCCGGCGAAAGCCGGGACGACGTGGATGGAGTTGGGCGGGCGCCACCTTGCAATCCCGCCGGAAGAATAGTTCTTGCTATGGCCATGACCGTTGACCGGCCCGCGCTGGAACAGACGGCCCCGCCTAGTGCGCCGGCGCGGTGGTCGCGCCATGCGCGCCCGGTGCTTGGGCTCGCGCTGCCGGTCGCACTCGCGCTGGGCTGGGAACTCGTCGTCTCTCTCGGCTATTCCAACGGCCGCCTGGTGCCGCCGCCGTCGAAGGTGTTCGAAACCATCGTTGAGCTCGCCAGGAGCGGCGAGCTGTCGCGCCATATACTCGCGACGCTGTGGCGCGTCGGCGCGGGCTTTGCGCTCGGCGTTGTCGCCGGCACCATCATGGGTGCGATCTCCGGCTACTGGGATTTCGCCAAGCGGCTGCTTGACCCGACGGTGCAGGCCTTGCGCGCGATCCCCTCGCTCGCCTGGGTCCCGTTGTTCGTGCTCTGGCTCGGCATTTTCGAGACCTCGAAGGTCGCGCTGATCGCGGTCGGCGTGTTCTTTCCGATCTATCTCGGCGTGATGGGCGCCATCCTCTCGGTCGATCGCAAGGTGGTCGAGGTTGGCCGCGTGTTCCGTCTCTCCGGACCCGCCATGATCCGCCGCATCCTGTTGCCCGCCGTGCTTCCGGCCTATGTGGTGGCGCTGCGGGTCGGGCTTGGTTTGGGGTGGATGTTCGTGGTCGCCGCCGAACTGATCGGCGCCTCCGAAGGCCTCGGCTACCTTCTGCTCGATGGCCAGCAGCTCGGCAAGCCGGCGCAGATCCTCGCCGCGATCGTGATCTTCGCGGTCCTCGGCAAGACCACCGACTGGCTGATCGAGGTTGCGGCCGCGCCGCTGCTGCGCTGGCAGGACGCGTTCGGCGCGCGGGGAGGGCAATGATGCTGGCGCTGAAGGAAGTCGGCAAGACCTATCCGAACGGCGTCCACGCGCTGGAGCGCTTCTCGGCCGAGATTGCGCCCGGCGAGATCATCGCGATCATCGGCGGCTCCGGTTGCGGCAAGTCGACGCTGCTGCGCGCCATCGCTGGCCTCGATCGTGCCAGCACGGGCAGCGTGACGCTCGACAATGCGGTGATCACCTCGCCGCACGCCAAGATAGGGATCATCTTCCAGGAGCCGCGGCTGCTGCCCTGGCTCAGCGTCGCCGACAATATCGGCTTCGGCCTCGCCGACCTTCCGGCCGAGGCCAGGCGCGCGCGCGTCGCGGCGGCGCTCGCCCGCGTCGGCCTTGCCGACAAGGCCGCGGCCTGGCCGCGCGAACTGTCGGGCGGTCAGGCGCAGCGGGTCGCGATCGCCCGCGCGCTGGTGCCGCAGCCCGAAGTGCTGCTGCTCGACGAGCCGTTCTCGGCGCTCGATGCCTTCACGCGGCGCGATCTGCAGGATCATCTGCTCGATCTGTGGGCCGACACGCGGCCGACCCTGATCCTGGTCACCCACGACGTCGACGAGGCCGTGGTGCTGGCCGACCGCGTGCTGGTGATGCGGCCGCGGCCGGGCCGGCTGTTCGAGGAGATCACCATCAATTTGGCGCGGCCGCGTGACCGCAAATCGGAGCTGTTCGGCACCTTCAAGCGCCGCGTGCTGACCGCGCTCGACCGCTCGCTCGACCGTTCGGTGCGGGACGTCACGGACAAATCGAGCGCCGGCGAGGCGATGTGGTGGTGACATCTGCTCGTTAAGGCCTTACATCGGCATAAAGAAGAATAGCCGGGAGCAGACCCATGGACTCCGCCGAACTCCGCGCAATGCAGGCTCCGATCAAGGAGCGCTACAAGACCGACCCCCAAGCCGCCGTGATCACGCTGAAGGCCAAGGGCTCGATCGACAATGAGAGCATCGCCTGCAAGGTCGAGACCGGCCGTGCGCTCGCGATCGCCGGCCTCCACCCCGCTACCGGCGGCTCCGGGCTCGAGCTGTGCTCCGGCGACATGCTGCTGGAAGCGCTGGTCGCCTGTGCCGGCGTCACGCTGAAATCGGTTGCGACCGCCGTCGAGGTGCCGCTGAAGGTCGGCAACGTCTTCGCCGAAGGCGATCTCGATTTCCGCGGCACGCTCGGCGTCGACAAGGAGACCCCGGTCGGCTTCCGCGAAATCCGCCTGCGCTTCGAGATCGGCACCGACGCGCCGCAGGACAAGCTCGACCTCTTGCTGAAACTCACCGAACGCTATTGCGTGGTCTATCAGACCATCAAGAATGGCCCGAAGGTGACCGTCACGATGCAGCGGGTGTAGCCGCTTTCAACGGTGTCGTCCCGGCGAAAGCCGGGACCCATACGCCGTGTCATCTCGATTCAAGCCCCGCTGCCTGACGGCTTTCGCTCCATACGAATAGTCGTGGTTATGGATCCCGGCCTTCGCCGGGACGACACTCAATGTCCCCCGAACTCCACTTCGTCCTGATTCTCGTGCTGCGCATGGCGGTTGCGGCCGCATTCGTGGTGAGCGCGTCCATCATCACGGAGCGTTCGGGACCGGTGATCGGCGCGCTGATCGCAACCCTGCCGATCTCGGCCGGGCCGTCCTACACCTTCCTCGCGCTCGACCATGACGCCGCCTTCATCGCCGAGGGCGCGCTGGCGAGCCTGCCGGTCAACGCCGCCACGATCTATATGGGCCTGACCTACGCCGTGCTGGCGCAGCGCTTCAGCATGTGGATCAGCGCGGGCAGCGCGATCGCGGTGTGGCTGGTGCTCGCCACCATCATCCGCCAGTTCGAGTGGTCGCTCGCCGCCGGGCTGATCGTCAATGCCATCACCTTTGCGATCTGCATCCCGCTGCTCCGGCCCTATCGGCACGTCGCGAAAATGCCGCTGATCGCGCGGCGCTGGTACGACATTCCGCTGCGCGCCGCGCTGGTCGCAAGCCTGGTCGGCACCGTGGTCACGGCGTCAGGCTGGGTCGGCCCGCGCGTCACCGGTGTGATGGCGCTGTTTCCGATCGTGTTCTCCTCGATGATGCTGATCCTGCATCCGCGCATCGGCGGCCCCGCAACCGCCGCCGTGCTCGCCAACAGCGCCTGGGGCCTGATGGGCTTTGGCCTCGGGGTTGCGGTGCTGCACATCGCGGTGCTGCAATTCGGCTCGCCAATCGGCCTCTGCTGCGCGCTCGCCACCTGCATCGTCTGGAATCTGGTGCTGTGGCAGATCGGGCGGAGGAAGAGTGGGAAGACGTCTTGACCTCCCCTTGAAAAGGGGAGGTCGCTTTGCTCGGCAGAGCAAAGCGGGTGGGGATCTGCTCTCTCCGCAAACAGCGTCGTCTGCGGCTGACCCCCATCCCGACCTTCCCCCTTTCAGAAGGAGAAGGATGATCCGTGGCCCGGATGAAGCCAACGGGTCGCGCGAACGCGCGCCCGATGACGGGCTCCGCGCAATCCGGGGCGGTCGTGCAACGGAGAGCGCGTTCCCGGATTTCGCTTCGCTGCATCCGGGCTACGGGGCTACTGCTTCGGCAGCTTCGCCCTTAGCGCATACAGTGCGTCCAGCGCCTCGCGCGGCGACATCTCGTCGGGGTGCAGCGCCTTCACCGCCTCGACCAGCAGATCGGCCTCGCTCGGCGGCTTGTCCTCGCTGGCGGCGCGGGAGGGGACGGCGAACAGCGGCAGATCGTCGACCAAAGCGCGCGCGGTCTGGCCGCGGTCCTGCGCCTCGAGTTTGGCCAGCACCGATTTGGCGCGCGTGATCACGGCCGGCGGCAGGCCGGCGAGTTTTGCGACCTGGATGCCGTAGGAGCGGTCGGCGGAGCCCGGCAGTACCTCGTGCAGGAACACGACGTCGCCCTGCCACTCCTTGACCCGCACCGTGGCGTTGAACATCCGCGGCAGTTTCGCCGAAAGCGCGGTCAACTCGTGATAATGCGTCGCGAACAGCGTGCGGCAGCGGTTGCCCTCATGCAGATGCTCGATCGCGGCCCAGGCGATCGACAACCCGTCGAAGGTCGCCGTGCCGCGGCCGATCTCGTCGAGGATCACCAGCGACCGCTCGCTGGCCTGGTTCAGGATCACTGCGGTCTCGACCATCTCGACCATGAAGGTCGAGCGTCCCCGCGCCAGGTCGTCGGCGGCGCCGACCCGCGAGAACAGCCGGTCGACGATGCCGAGCCGCGCCCGCGACGCCGGCACGTAAGAGCCGATCTGTGCCAAGAGCGCGATCAGCGCATTCTGGCGCAGGAAGGTCGACTTACCCGCCATGTTCGGACCGGTGATCAGCCAGAGCTGGCCGGATTTTTGTGCGGGCGCCGGCGACAGGTCGCAGGCATTGGCAATGAACGGCTGGCCATCGCGCTTCAGCGCCTGCTCGACCACCGGGTGCCGTCCGCCCTCGATCGCAAATCCGAGCGAGCCGTCAACGTCGGGCCGCACGTAATTGTCGTCGATCGCAAGTTTGGCCAATGACGTCGCGACGTCGAGCATCGCAAAGGCATGCGCGGCGTTGCGCAGATCGTCGCTGGCGGCGAGCGCCATTGCGCTGAGCCGCTCGAAGATCTCGAGTTCGAGATTGAGCGCGCGCTCGCCGGCATTGGCGATCTTGGCTTCGGTCTCGCCGAGCTCTGCGGTGGTGAAGCGGACCTGCCCGGCCAGCGTCTGGCGATGGATGAAGGTCGCATTCAGCGGCGGCGCGAACAGCTTGTCGCCGTGCTGCGCGGTGACCTCGACGAAATATCCGAGCACATTGTTGTGCCGGATCTTCAGCGTCTTGATGCCGGTGTCCTCGGCGTAGCGCGCCTGCATCGCGGCGACGACGAGGCGCGAGGCGTCGCGCAAATTGCGGCTTTCGTCGAGCGCGGCCTCATAGCCCTCGCGGACGAAGCCGCCGTCGCGCTTGATCAGCGGAAGCTGCTCGGAGAGCGCGCGGGAAAATTCCTGCGCCAGATCGCGCGAGGGACGCTGCAAGGCCGCCATCACGGTGGAGACCTCGGCCGGCGGATTGGACAGCTGCGCCAGCAGCTCCAGCGCCTGGTCGGCGGCGAGGATGCCGTCGCGGAGGTTCGCGAGATCGCGCGGGCCGCCGCGGCCGACCGAGAGCCGCGCCAGCGCGCGCGACATGTCGGGCGCCGCGCGCAGCACGGTCCTGATGTCCTCGCGCGCCGCGGAATCCTCAACGAAGGCCGAGACCGCATCGAGCCGCCGCGCGATCACGGCGACATCGGTCAGCGGCGCGGCAAGGCGCTGCGCCAAGAGGCGCGAGCCCGCCGCGGTGACGGTGCAGTCGATCGCATCGAGCAGCGAGCCGCGGCGCTCGCCGGCCAGCGTGCGCGTCAGTTCGAGGTTGGCGCGGGTCGCCGGGTCGATCGCCATCGTGGTTCCGGCGGCCTCACGCGCCGGCGGCGACAGCGGCGGACGCTTGCCGACCTGGGTGCGGTCGATATAGGTGACGGCCGCGGCGGCGGCGGTCGCTTCCAGCCGCGACATCGCCGACAGGCCGTCCATGGTCGCGACCGCGAAATAGTCGCACAGCCGCCGCTCGGCGGTGGCGCTGTCGAACACGTCGCGGGTCAGCGGCGTCACCGAGGGCAGCTCGCGCAAGGTCGGCGCCAGCTCGCTGTCGCTGTAGAGCGCATCGGTGACGATGGCCTCGTTCGGATTGATGCGCGCCAGCGTCGCCGCGAGCTCCGCGGTCGTGCACTCCGTCACCATGAATTCGGAGGTCGAGATGTCGATCCAGGCGAGCCCGAGCCGGTCGGCGCCGGCCGAGCCGCGGGCGCGCGCGATCGCGATCAGGTAATTGTTGGTGCGGGCGTCGAGCAGCGTGTCTTCGGTCAGCGTGCCCGGCGTCACCAGCCGCACCACGCCGCGGCGGACCACGCTCTTGTTGCCGCGGGCTTTGGCCTCCGCGGGATTTTCCGTCTGCTCGCACACCGCGACGCGATGCCCGGCGCCGATCAGGCGATGCAGGTAATCCTCGGAGCGCTCGACCGGCACGCCGCACATCGGGATGTCCATGCCCTGATGCTTGCCGCGCTTGGTCAGCACGATGCCGAGCGTCCTGGAGGCGATCTCGGCATCCTCGAAGAACAACTCATAGAAGTCGCCCATCCGGTAGAACAGCAGCAGGCCGGGATGAGCGGCCTTGATTTCCAGATACTGTTCCATCATCGGCGTGACGCGCGACGGCGCCTCGGCGGCGGGAGCGGGCTCGGGCGGAACGGGGATCGGCTGCTGAATGGTCATGAGGTGGCGGAAACTACAAAATTTCGTCGCGCGGTCCTATCCGCGAGGAGGGGGTTTTCCACCCTCTCCACGGCCTGAAATATGACGAGGCCTCACGGGAATGCGCTGATGCCACGCAGCCACGTCAATTGACCTGTCGCGGGCACGCTCCTAAAACCGATCTCAAGTTCCAGCCGATCCAGCGCCTAAGTCGCGGCATTCAGGGAGAGATTCAATGCGTGATGTGTTCATTTGCGATGCCGTCCGGACCCCGATCGGCCGTTTCGGCGGCTCGCTCGCCAAGGTGCGCGCCGACGATCTCGCCGCGGCCCCGATCAAGGCGCTGATGGCCAAACACCCGACACTCAATTGGAACGAGGTCGACGAGGTGTATTTCGGCTGCGCCAACCAGGCCGGCGAAGACAACCGCAACGTCGCGCGCATGGCGCTGTTGCTCGCCGGCATGCCGGAGTCGGTTCCCGGCCAGACCCTGAACCGGCTCTGCGCCTCCGGCCTCGATGCGGTCGGCGCCGCGGGCCGCGCCATCCGCGCCGGCGAGATCGATTTCGCGATTGCGGGCGGCGTCGAATCGATGACGCGTGCGCCGTTCGTGATGGGCAAGGCCGCGGAAGCCTTCTCGCGCTCGTCCGAGATCTACGACACCACGATCGGCTGGCGCTTCATCAATCCGCTGATGAAGGCGCAGTACGGCGTCGATGCGATGCCTGAGACCGGCGAGAACGTCGCCGAGGAATTCCAGGTGTCGCGCGCCGATCAGGATGCGATGGCGATCCGCTCGCAGCAGCGCGCGGGCGCGGCGATCGCGTCGGGCTATTTCGCCGAGGAGATCATTCCGATCCAGGTGCCCGGCGGCAAGGCCGGCCCGATCACCGTCGACAAGGACGAGCATCCGCGTCCGGAGACCACACTCGAAGGGCTCGCCAAGCTGAAGCCGATCGTGCGCAATCCGGGCACGGTGACCGCGGGCAATGCGTCCGGCGTCAATGACGGCGCCGCCGCGATGATCCTCGCTTCCGAAGCCGCGGTGAAGAAGCACGGCCTGACGCCGCGCGCAAAAATCCTCGGCCTTGCCTCGGCCGCGGTGCCGCCGCGCATCATGGGCATCGGTCCGGTGCCGGCGACCAAGAAACTGGTCGAGCGTCTCGGCATCAAGGTGTCGGACTTCGATCTGATCGAGCTCAACGAGGCCTTCGCCTCGCAGGGCATCGCCTGCCTGCGCCAGCTCGGCGTCAAGGAAGACGCCGATTTCGTCAATCCGCATGGCGGCGCGATCGCGCTCGGCCACCCGCTCGGCATGAGCGGCGCGCGGCTGGTCCTAACCGCCGTGCACGGCATGGAGAAGCGGGGCGGGAAGCTTGCCTTGGCAACTATGTGCGTCGGGGTCGGTCAGGGCGTTGCGGTCGCGATCGAAAAGCTGAATTAAGCCAATGGCTTGGAGGGGCTGAAAACAGCCCTTCCCCAATTTGGTTATGCATTATAATGATCTGACGTGAGCCCACCGGGCGCGTGGGCCGCGGAGGAATTCGCCATGACCTTGTTGTACCCGCTGCAATCGCTTGCGGCCCATCCGGCGCGGCTGTCGCCGGACTATCGCTCCACCGTGAAGCGCTCGCCGCAGAAGCCGCTGATCCCGATGCGGCACACGCTCTCGGAACTGACCGGGCCGGTCTATGGTCATGAGACCGTGCGCGCGCACGACAACGATCTCACCATCCAGGCCAAGGGCGAGCCGCTTGGCGAGCGCATCATCGTGCATGGTTACGTGCTCGACGAGGATGGTCGCGGCGTGCCCAACACCTTGGTCGAGCTGTGGCAGGCCAATGCCTGCGGCCGCTACATCCATGTCGTCGACCAGCACCCGGCGCCGCTCGATCCCAACTTCACCGGCGCCGGCCGCACGCAATCCGATGCCAAGGGCTATTACAAGTTCATCACCATCAAGCCCGGCGCCTATCCCTGGGGCAATCACCACAATGCCTGGCGACCCGCGCATATCCACTTCTCGGTGTTCGGGCACTCCTTCGTCTCGCGGCTGGTGACCCAGATGTATTTCCCCGGCGACCCGCTGTTCCCGTTCGACCCGATCTTCAACTCGGTGACGGATGAGAAGGCGCGGGCGCGGATGATCTCCGCCTTCGATCTCGAGAACACCAAGCCGGAATGGGCGCTGTGCTACCGCTTCGATATCGTGCTGCGCGGGCAGAGTGCCACGCCGATGGAGACCAGGTAAGTGTCGAACCCGCGTCCTGATGGAATCACGCCCTCGCAGACCGTCGGTCCCTATTTCAAGTATGGCCTGACGCCGAACGGCGAGTATGAGTGGAACGACGCCTTCACCAACAATTTGCTGACGGGCGACGTCTCGGGCGAGCGCATCCGCGTCGAGGGCAAGGTCTATGACGGCGACGGCGCCGTGATCCCGGACTGCATGCTGGAGATCTGGCAGGCCGATGCGCAGGGCCGCTTCTCGGATCCGCAGGATGCGCGCGCGTTGCCGAACTCAAGCTTCAAGGGCTTTGGCCGCTGCGGCACCGACAAGAGCGGTGGTTATGCATTCGACACCATCAAGCCGGGCTCAGTGCCGGATGCCGACGGCAAGCCGCAGGCGCCGCATATTCTGCTCGCGGTGTTCGCGCGCGGCATGCTGCTGCATCTCTACACCCGGATCTATTTCGACGGCGAAGCCGGCAACGCCGCCGATTCCACGCTGGCGCTGGTGCCGGCCGATCGCCGCGCGACGCTGATCGCAAAGCGCAAGGCCGGCGCGGGCAGCGCCTACACGTTCGACGTCCATCTGCAGGGCGACAACGAGACCGTGTTCTTCGACGTCTAGCGAAAACCGGTGTCTCCGTGCGCGGCGACCACGCGATGCGTGCTCGCCCTCCGGGCCGATCTCAAGTCGTGACGCCTGGCTTGAACACGGCGAGCGGCGCGGGATCGCGGCTCGGCGGCGGCGGGACCTTGCCGTCGACATCGGTGAAGCCGTATTCGGCCGCCAGCTCCGAGGCGAGCACGATCTGGCCGCTCTTGGCCATCACGTCGGGATCGCCGGCGAGTGCCGCCACCGCGCGTCCGGCGAACACCGGGCTCTCGCCGCGCTCTGCAATCAGTTTGGCGAGCGCCGGCGGCACGCGATCGGGCTGTGCCGCCAGCTTCTCGCTCTTGATGTAGCCGGGCCAGATCGAGACGGCGGCAATGCCGAACGGCTGCAGCTCATGCGCCATGTCGCGCGCCATCCGGTCGACGCCTGATTTCTGCACGCCGAACGGAACGTTGAACGTGTATCTGACGCCACCGCCCGACGACGTGTTGACGATCAGGCCGCGCTTTTGCGGCAGCATCAGCGGCACGGCGAACTGGCTGGCGATGAAATGCGAGCGCAGCCCGACGCGATGCATGGAGTCCCATAGCGAGGCCGGCACCTGCCAGAACGGGACATTCACCGGCATCACATTCGGCGCCGCAAACACATTGTTGACGAGCACGTCGAGCCGGCCGTGGTCGCGCCGGATCAGATCGAAGATCTCCTGCACCGAGCCGTCGTCGGAGTGATCGCATAGCAGGCCGATGCCGCGGCCGCCGGCCTCGTCGATCGCGGCGATGGTCTCGTCGAGCGAACCCGGCCATTCCGATCCGCCACTGTTGCGCGTCCGCGCCGTCACGATCACCGTCGCGCCGGCCTCGGCAAGGCCGATCGCCACGCCCTTGCCGACCCCGCGGCTTCCTCCCGTCACCAGCGCGATGCGATCCTTGAGGCGTCCCTTGGTCATGATGTCTCCCAACATGGCTTCTTTGGAAGATAACTTGACAATAATCTTCCTAGGAAGATATTAAGCCCAGAACGGCAAAGGCGTCAATCAGGGAGGTTTCGCGATGGTCACGAGGGAAGAGAACGAATTGCTGTGCCGCGTCACGGGTGACGCGCCGATGGGACGGATGCTGCGGCAGCATTACTGGCTGCCGGCCGTTCTCTCGGTGCGCGTCCGCAAGGGAGAGGCACCGGTTCGCGTCAAGCTGTTCGGCCGCAACTTCGTGGCGTTCAGGGGCAAGGACGGTTCGGTCGGTTTCCTCGACGAAGCCTGTCCGCACCGCGGCGCGTCGCTGGCGCTGGCGCGGGTCGACGACTGTTCGCTGACCTGCCTGTTTCACGGCTGGAAGATCAATGCACAGGGCGAGGTGCTCGACGTTCCCAACGAGCCGAACAATCCAAAGGAATTCGCCAGGACCGTGAAAGCGAAAGCCTATCCGGTGCGCGAAGGCGCCGGGCTGATCTGGGTCTGGCTCGGCGAGGGTGCGGCGCCGCCCGCGCCCGACTTCGAGTGGATGGATCTGCCGCCGGATCAGGTTTACGCGGCCGGCATCGAGCTCAAAGCCAATTGGCTGCAGGGCGTCGAGGCCACCATCGATTCCTCGCACGTCGCGCTGTTGCACCAGAGCTGGACCGCGACGTCGTCGACCGACTTCGGCGCGACCCGCGTCAACACCGAAGTCGCTTACGAATTCGATAAGAAGTCCTATGGCTTCCGTGCCGCGGCGTTGCGCACCGCACCGGACGGATCATGCCTTGCCCGCGTCACCGAGTTCGTGATGCCCTACTATGGCCTGATCGCGCCGATCTTCTCCGGACCGCAGCAGGATCGCACCGCGATCATCGCGGTGCCGATCGACGACGAGAACCTGATCCAGTGGTACATCTTCTACAATCCCGAGAAGCCGGTGGATTCCTGGCGCAAGGTGCAGCGCGCCAACCAGTGGCCGATGGCCGGCGGCCTGCCGGGCGATCAAAGCAACAATTGGGGGCAGAACCGCCAGATCATGGATGCCGGCAACAGCACCGGCTTCCATGAGATCGTCATCGAGGATTTCGTTGTCATGGTCAGCATGGGGCCGATCGTCGACCGTTCGCAGGAATATCTCTGCTCGGCGGACCAGGCGATTGTTAGGGTGCGCCGCCAGCTGCTCGACGAGGTGCGCGGCTTCATGAACGGCAAGGCGCCGAAAAGCGGCCAGAGCGAAGCCATGTCCTACAAGGACATCCGCGCCGTCGGCGGCCGGCTCGCCTCCGCTGCCGAGGATTGGCGGCAGATTCCCCGCTGATCGGATCGTACGCGCAGGACGTGGGCAGCGTGCCCGCGTCCCGTCTCAGCTTCAGCGCAGGAGATTCACCTCATGACCTGGCACCATCTATGCGCCGCCGCGAAACTGTCGGAAGGGGAGCCGCTGGGCTTCAGGGTCGGCGAGCGTCGCGTTGCGCTTTACAAGGTCGACGACGACGTCTTCGCGACCGACGACGTCTGCTCGCACGCGTTCGCGCTGTTGTCGACAGGGTTTCTCGAAGGACATGTGATCGAATGCCCGCTGCACGGCGCGATGTTCGATGTCCGCGACGGCAAATGCCGGTCGAGCGCCTACAGCGATATCGAGGCGTTCGAGGTCGAGATCCGCGACGGCGAGGTCTATGTGCAGCTCGGCGGCGGCGCTGCCCTGGAAACTGCCGGTGATGGCGGTGCGGACGTCAAGCCGTGAGCGGCCTCGTCGTCATCGGCGCCTCCTATGCCGGCATTCAGGCGGCCCTCACCGCGCGTGCAGCCGGCTATGCCGAGCCGGTGACCGTGATCGCCGATGAGAGCGCGCTGCCGTATCAGCGGCCGCCGCTGTCAAAGGATTTTCTGCTCGACGAGGTCAGCGCGCAGGGTCTGCTGATGCACGACGAGGCTATTTTCTCCGACAACAGGATCGAGCTGTGTCTTGGCCACCGCGTTGTCGGGATCGATCGCGATGCCGGCCGGGTCGTGTTGGCCGACGGCGCGGTCCTCGACTTCGAGCGCCTCGTCATCGCCACCGGCTCGCGCGCGCGGAGGATCGCGGTCCGCGGCGCCGAACTCGACGGGGTCTGTTATCTCAGGTCGATCGCCGACGCGGTCGAGCTCAAGGCGCGGCTCGGCGAGGCCAGCGAGATCGCGATCGTCGGCGGCGGCTTCATCGGGCTCGAGGTAGCGTCCTCTGCGGCCAGGCTCGGCAAGAAGGTGACGGTGATCGAGGCCGCGTCGCGGTTGCTCGAGCGGGCGGTCTCTCCGGTGGTGTCGCGCGTCCTGCTCGATCGTCACGTTCGAGCGGGCGTTACGGTGAAGTTCGGCACGGCCGTCTCGGCAATGATTGGTGATGGCGGACGGGTTGCGGCGGTCGAGCTGAACGGAGGCGTGCGTCTCGGCGCCGATCTCGTCGTGGTCGGCATTGGCGGCATCGCCAATGATGAACTCGCCGTTGCCGCGGGGCTCGATTGCGTCAATGGCATTGTGGTGGATGAGCACGGCCGGACGGCATGCCCGGGCATCTACGCCGCCGGCGACTGCGCCAATCACTACAGCCGCTTCGCGGGCGGATGGATCAGGCTGGAGTCGGTTCAGCACGCGCAGGATCAGGGACGGTCCGCGGGGCTTGCGATCGCGGAAAGCCATGAGCCCTATGACAGCGTGCCGCGGTTCTGGTCGGATCAACACGATCTCAAGCTTCAGATCGTCGGGCACTCGGCGCGCAGCGACCGGATCGTGATCCGCGGCGCGATCGAAGCCGGCCGGTTCTCTGTGTTCAACTACCGGCAGGGCAAGCTCGTCGCAGTCGACAGCATCAACCATCCCGGCGACCAGATAGTGGCGCGGCGGCTGATCGCGGCGGGCATTTCGCCGACGCCGGAGCAGGCAGCAGACAGCTCATGCGATCTCAAGTCGCTGCTGAAGGCCGGTAACAAGGCTGTCGCATGAAGTTGCCGGCGGCAGGGCTAATCCGCCGCCGCAAGCCGGCCGGATTTCTTCGGTGCTTTCACGGCTCTGACCGCGAGCAGCTTGCGCAGGCAGCGGTCCAGCATGGCGAGCTCTGCCTTGGTCAGTCCGCTCGCCTCGGTCACGCCCTCGACAACCCTCGCCACCTCGGCAATGCCGCGGTCGGCGGTTGCAAGACCCTTGGCGGTGAGACGGACCAGTTCCGAACGGCCGTCGTCGCTGGCCGAAACGCGCAGGACGAAGCCGCCTTCCTGGAGCCGGGCCACGCGCTTGGTCATGGCACCCGACGTGACGAGGAGGGCGCGGAACAGGTCGGTCGGGCGCAACTCATACGGCTTGCCCGAGCGCCGGAGCGCCAGCAGGACGTAGAGCTCGCCGGTTTGCAGGCCGACGGCCTTCGCTATGTCCTGCAGGCGCATTTCGTGCAGCTGGTTGACGCGCTCCAGCCGTAGCAAGGTGCAGGCCGCGGCAAGATCGAGGTCGGGGCGCTGCGCGAGCCAGGCCGCCTCGATGTCGTCGTAAAGGGTGCTGTCGGGCGTAGGCGGCTGCTTGATCGCAGCTTCGGCGCGGCGTGACACGCTGCTCTTCTTCATTCCCTTCCAGTCCCCTTCGTCCTGCGCCAAGGGCGCCGGCACCATGCATCGCAGCAATCTAACACCGTCGAATTGGCGTGTCGCCTCGCAAGTTCTTGCGATTGCCTTACACAAGCGCATCGCTCCGCGGAGCGGCCATTTGCCGCTCTTCGTCGAGGGTTGACAATTATCTTCCTAGGAAGAATATTCCGGGTAAGAAACAGGGGAGGAGCACATGCGCGGACTTCGCGCTGTCATATCCGCGGCCTTGGTTGCGGCCTGCGGCTCGGCCGGCGCTGCAGAGACCGAATTGATCCTTGGCCAGACCATGCCCTATAGCGGGCCGGCGTCGGCCCTGAGCGCGGTCGGCAAGGTGCAGACCCGCTACTTCCAGATGATCAACGATCGCGGCGGCATCAATGGCCACAAGGTCAAGCTGATCTCGCTCGACGACGGCTACAGCCCGCCGAAGGCGGTGGAGCAGACGCGCAGGCTGATCGAGAATGACGAGGCGGTCGCGATCTTCGGCAGCATGGGAACGGCGCAGAACGCCGCGGTGCAGAAATATCTCAACGCCAAGAAGATCCCTCAGCTGTTCGTGTTCGCGGCCAGCGAACGCTTTGCCGACCCGAAGACCAGTCCCTACACGATCTCGGGGATGACGTTGTTCAGCACCGAGGCTGCGATCTATGCGCGGCTGGTGGCCGAGCACACGCCCGGTGCGCGCGTCGCCGTGTTGTACCAGAACGACGACTACGGCCGCGAATATCTCCGCAGCTTCAAGGCCGAACTGGCCCGCCTCGATCCCAAGGCCGAGATTGTCGCGGCGTCGCCCTACGAAGTCACGTCGCCCACGGTCGATTCGCAGATCGTGGCGCTGGCGAGCACCAATGCCAACGTCTTTCTCAATGCGTCGACCGGCAAATTCACATCGCAGGCGATCCGCAAGGCGGGCGAGCTCGGCTGGCGCGCGCAGCAGTTCCTCCCGATCGGCAGCAACTTCGTGCCGACGATCCTCAAGCCTGCCGGCCTCGACAACGCCAGGGGAGCGATCTCGGCGACGCCGACCAAGTCGGTCGGCGATCCCGAATGGGCCAACGATCCCGCCTATCTGGAATGGTTGGCCTTCATGAAAAAATACTATCCCGAGGGCGATATCGAGGATCAGCTCAACTTCACCGGATGGAACGTCGCTGTGCTCATGACCAAGGTCATCGAGGCCTGCGGCGATGATCTGTCCCGGCAGAACATCATGAAGCAGGCCACCGCGCTGAAAAACCTGGCGCTGCCGGGCCTGATCCCGGGCATCACCGTCAACACCAGCCCGGATGATTATCGCCTGATCACGTCGCTGCGGCCGCAGCGTTTCGACGGCGAGCGCTGGGTTCCGATGTCCGGTACCATGGCCGCGCAATGAAGGCCGCGAATTGTGGTGAAGCGTGGCCAGCCGCTAGAGCATGATCCGGAAAAGTGCGAAGCGGTTTTCCGAAAGATCATGCTCAAACAACAAGCTAGAGCGCGATGATGATTCACTCCAATCTCATCGCGCTTTAGCGGCCGCGCCTGAGTTCTTCGGTGGCGCGCCGGAGCACCTCGTGAAGCCATTCGTGCGAAGGCTCGTCCTCGACGCGTTCGTGCCAGAGCAGCCGAACCTCCACCGGCGTCGTGGTGTAAGGCAGTTCGTAGGTCGTGATCGCATGCGCCTGCTCGAGCGCACGCGCCAGCGGCCGCGGGACGATGGCAGCAAGTTCGGAATCGATCAGCAGTGCGGGCAGGGCAAGGAAGTGCGGCAGCGAGACCGCGATCCGTGGCGGCCGGTCGCTGTCGGACAGCGCCCGTTCGAGCGCGGGGCGGTCGTACATCTCCGAACGCCTGGCGAGCCCGCGCTCGGAGATGAAGCCGCCGATCGCGCCCTCCTGCTCGCCGCCAAAGGACACCACGACCAGCGGCAAGGTCGCGAGCTTTGCCTTGTCGAGCCGGCCAAGCTTGCGTTTCTTGCCGACAATCAGCACGTCGTCATATTCGAACAGCAGTGCCGTGCGGAAGCGGCTCGGCGGCGACGAGAACACGCCGATCGCAACGTCGATGCGGCCGAGGTCGATCTGCTCGGCAAGATCGATCCGCGTCACCGGCTTGATGGTGAGGTCGATCGCCGGAGCTTCCCGACCCAGGATCTTCAGCAGCGGCGGCGCCAGCACCATCGTCGTGAAGTCGTTGGCGGCCAGCGTGAACGGTTTTGTGGAGGCCGCCGGCGCGAAGGTCGGCAGCTCGACCGCGGCCTCCAGCGATCGCAGCGCCTGGCGGACCTGCGGCGCCATCGTCAACGCGCGCGCCGTCGGCTGCATGCCGGTGGCCGTGCGCACGAACAGGTCGTCGTCCAGCATTTCGCGCAGTCGCGCCAGCGAGTGGCTGACGGCGGACTGGCTCAGCGCGACCTTCTGGCTGGCCCGCAGCACGCTGCGCTCCTCCATGACTGCGTCGAACACCTTGAGCAGATTGAGATCCAGGGTCTTGAAGGAAACGGACACGCTGCGAGTCCTGTCTGTAGCGGATCGCTCGCCTCGGCAAAATTCCACGATCGACGGCAGTTAAGGCCAGCCGTCTGGCGGATGCAACCGAGCGGATTCTCCACGAGCGTATTGCCGTGTCGTCACCACCAGCCATCTGAAGCCGGTTCAGGATCACTCTGCAAGACTTTCACTTCCGCAACGCGGCGTTCTGGCCAAGATTGCCGGCACCGGGTTGGGAGGAGAAAAAGCGATGAAGGCCTGGGTGATGTCGGCCCGAAGTGGCGCGCGTAAATCGATCGGACTGGCGTTGATGCTGGTGGCGACAGGGACGTCGGCGATTGCACAGAGCGGGCCGGTCAGGCTCGGCGTGCTGACCGACATGTCGTCGCTCTACGCCGACAATGGCGGCCAGGGCTCGGTGGTCGCGGCGCAGATGGCGGTGGACGATTTCAAGGGCAAGGTGCTGGGCCGTCCGATCGAGATCGTCGGCGGCGATCACCAGAACAAGGCGGATATCGGCTCGGCGATTGCCCGGCGCTGGCTGGAGAACGACAATGTTGAGGCCATCCTCGACGTCCCGAATTCCGCGGTCGCACTGGCGGTGCAGGGCATCACGCGCGACAAGAAGAAGCTGTTCCTCGCCACCGGCGCGGCAACGTCCCGGCTGACCGGCGACGAGTGCTCGCCGACCGGCATTCACTGGACCTACGATACTTACGCGCTGTCGCAGGGAACGACGAAGGCGATTTCGCGCCTCGGCGCCAGGTCCTGGTTCTTTCTTTCGGCCGACTACTCGCTCGGTGCGCAGCTCGAGGCCGACAGCCGCAAGGTGATCGACGCCACCGGCGGCAGGGTCGTCGGCGCCGTGAAACACCCGATCAACACGCCCGACTTCTCGTCCTTCCTGCTGCAGGCGCAAGCTTCCAAAGCGGACGTGATCGCGCTCGCCGATGCCGGCGGCGACTTCATCAACGCCGTGAAGCAGGCCGGCGAGTTCGGCGTGACGCGCGGGCAGAAGCTTGCCGGCCTGATCGTCTTCATCGCCGACATTCACAGCCTCGGGCTGCAGAGCGCGCAAGGCCTGATGCTGAGCTCGGCGTTCTACTGGGACCTCAACGACGAGACGCGCGCGTGGTCGAAGCGCTTCATCGAGAAGACGAAGAAGGTGCCCACCATGATCCACGCCGGCACCTATGGTGCGGTCATGCACTACCTCAAGGCGGTCGAAGCCGCCGGCACGCTCGATGGGCCGACTGTCGCCGCCAAGATGCGCGAATTGCCGGTCAACGATTTCATGACCCGCAACGGCAGGATCCGTCCGGACGGCCGGCTGGTCCGCGACATGTATCTGTTCCGCGTCAAGTCGCCGGAGGAGTCGAAATACCAGTTCGACTACTACCAGCTGCTGGCCACGATCCCGGGGGAAGAGGCCTTCAGACCGATGGAGGACGGCGGATGCTCGCTCGTGAAGAAGTCGTGATCGACCGGGACGCGGCGTGCGGAGTTGCGCGCAACCCGATCGACGAGGTGATCGCCGGCCGGCTGTCGTGCCGCGAGTTCTCCGGCAGTCCGGTCTCGCGCTGGACGGTCGAGCAGATCCTGCGCGTGGCGCGGTTCGCGCCGAGCGGCGCGAACATCCAGCCCTGGCACGTCTACGTGCTCGCCGGCGCCGCCAAAACCGAGGTGTCGGCTGCGCTTCTGCATGCCTACGAGAACGAGCCGAGCGAGCACGTCTCCGAATATCAATACTACGCCAGCGCGTTCCCCGAACCGTATCTCGGTCGTCGCCAGGAGTTCGGGCGATTGTTCTATGACTCGCTCGGGATCGCGCAAAGCGACGCAGCGGCGAGGAGCCGGCAGACCGCAAAGAACTTCATGTTCTTCGGCGCGCCGGTTGGATTGATCGTCACCATCGATCGGCGCCTGGCGATGGGAAGCTGGCTCGATCTCGGCATGTTCATCCAGAACGTGATGCTGGCGGCGGTCGGACGCGGGCTGCAATCCTGTCCGCAGGAAACCTTCGCCAGATTCCACCGGATCTTGCGTCCGCTGTTGTCGATCCCCGCCGAGCAGATGGTGGCCTGCGGGATCTCGATGGGCCACCCCAGGGAGCGGTCGCGCACGCGGCTGATGCCGCGCGCGGAACTGGAGGCATTCGCCTCCTTCAAGGGTTTCGAGGATTAGACAGGAGAAAGTCATGGGAAGCCGTGAACAGCTTATCGAACGCAGCATTCCGTTTCTGCGTGAGGTCAAGGACATGACACCGAGCGCGGCGATGGAGCGATGGCTCAACGAGACCTATGGAGAGGACAGCGCGCTGTACCAGGATCTGGCCCGCCTCATCAAAATGGGAGTCGAGGAGGGCTGGGCCGCAAACCAGGAGGTGGAAGGCCCGAACTATCGGCGCAGCCGCATCCTCGAGCCGGTCCCCGAGACGTTCCAGTTCAGCATCACCGCGGTCTACATGAACAGCACCGATCCGCGCCGCTTCAAGGACGAGGACGATCACGACGTGCTGCGCGGGCAATATCACGGCCATCCCTATGGCGAGCTCAACCTCGTCGTTCCCCTCGACAAGGGCGCCCAGCTGAAGGGATTGCAGGGCTGGCAGGGGCCGGGCTGGACGGCGCCGGATCCCGGCAGCCGGCATTATCCGGAGGTCAGGGGCGGCGCAGTCATCGCGCTGTTCTATCTGCCGGCCGGGCGCATCTCCTACGATTTCAAGGCGCCGGCCTGATATCCGGCGCGGGCGGGAATCCGGTCTGGAGAAAGCAACATGACGTTGATCTACCCGATCACTTCGAACAGCGTCCATCCCGCGCGTCTGTCGCCTGCGTACCGCAGCGCGACTAGGCGCGCGCCCACGAAGCCGCTGATCCCGATGCGGCACACGCTCTCGGAGCTGACCGGGCCGGTCTACGGTCATGAGACGGTGCGCGCGCACGACAACGACCTCACCATCCAGGCCAAGGGCGAGCCGCTCGGCGAGCGCATCATCGTGCACGGCTATGTGCTCGACGAGGACGGCCGCGGCGTGCCCAACACCTTGGTCGAGCTGTGGCAGGCCAATGCCTGCGGCCGCTACATCCATGTCGTCGACCAGCACCCGGCGCCGCTCGATCCCAACTTCACCGGCGCCGGCCGCACGCAATCCGATGCCAAGGGCTATTACAAGTTCATCACCATCAAGCCCGGCGCCTATCCCTGGGGCAATCACCACAATGCCTGGCGACCCGCGCATATCCACTTCTCGGTGTTCGGGCACTCCTTCGTCTCGCGGCTGGTGACCCAGATGTATTTCCCCGGCGACCCGCTGTTCCCGTTCGACCCGATCTTCAACTCGGTGACGGATGAGAAGGCGCGGGCGCGGATGATCTCCGCCTTCGATCTCGAGAACACCAAGCCGGAATGGGCGCTGTGCTACCGCTTCGATATCGTGCTGCGCGGGCAGAGTGCCACGCCGATGGAGACCAGGTAAGTGTCGAACCCGCGTCCTGATGGAATCACGCCCTCGCAGACCGTCGGTCCCTATTTCAAGTATGGCCTGACGCCGAACGGCGAGTATGAGTGGAACGACGCCTTCACCAACAATTTGCTGACGGGCGACGTCTCGGGCGAGCGCATCCGCGTCGAGGGCAAGGTCTATGACGGCGACGGCGCCGTGATCCCGGACTGCATGCTGGAGATCTGGCAGGCCGATGCGCAGGGCCGCTTCTCGGATCCGCAGGATGCGCGCGCGTTGCCGAACTCAAGCTTCAAGGGCTTTGGCCGCTGCGGCACCGACAAGAGCGGTGGTTATGCATTCGACACCATCAAGCCGGGCTCAGTGCCGGATGCCGACGGCAAGCCGCAGGCGCCGCATATTCTGCTCGCGGTGTTCGCGCGCGGCATGCTGCTGCATCTCTACACCCGGATCTATTTCGACGGCGAAGCCGGCAACGCCGCCGATTCCACGCTGGCGCTGGTGCCGGCCGATCGCCGCCCGACCTTGATCGCGCAGCGCAAGGCCGGCGCGGGCAACGTCTACACCTTCGACGTCCATCTGCAGGGCGACAGCGAGACCGTGTTCTTCGACGTCTAGCTGCGCGCCGCGAACGGCGCGCAATTCCAGCATTGAAGGCACGACCGGAATCCGCTGCGGCGCGTTCGCCGCAGCGGATTTCGCTTGACCATGCGTCATCGGTTATATAACACATACGTTATATAACCGAACGAGATCAAGCATGGCCAACCTCGATGCCGCCTTTTCCGCGCTCGCCGACCCGACTCGCCGGGCGATCCTGGCGCGTCTCGCGCTGGGCGAGGCAACTGTGATGGAACTGGTCGAGCCGTTCGACATGACCCAGCCCGCGATTTCCCGCCATCTCAAGGTGCTCGAGGGCGCGGGCCTGATCGTCCGGCGCATCGAGGGCACCAAGCGGCCGTGCCG
The DNA here is from genome assembly GCF_029952935.1 of Bradyrhizobium sp. Mp19. Taxonomy (NCBI): domain Bacteria; kingdom Pseudomonadati; phylum Pseudomonadota; class Alphaproteobacteria; order Hyphomicrobiales; family Nitrobacteraceae; genus Bradyrhizobium; species Bradyrhizobium sp. Mp19. The sequence continues at coordinate 115,082 of NZ_JASAUT010000027.1, forward strand.
GCTGGCGCCATCAGCGGTTGCCGAGATCGATCAATGGCTCGGCATGCTGCGCCGCGCGCTGGAAACCAATTACGACCGGCTGGACGGCGTGCTGGCCGCAATGAAGCCTGAGCAGTGAAGGGTATCCCCATGAGCAAGTTGACGCTGAAGACCGAAGGCGACCGCTATGTCGTCGTGACCAGGCGCTTCGTCGCGCCGCCCGAGGCGGTGTATCGCGCGCATACCGAGCCGGAGCTGTTGCAGAAATGGCTGCTCGGTCCCGACGGCTGGACCATGCCGGTCTGCATCAGCGAGGCGAAGCCCGGCGGCCGGATTCGCTACGAATGGACCGACGGCAAGGGCGGCGGCTTCCATCTGACCGGCGAATATCTCGCACTCGAGCCGTTCAGCCGCATCGTGCATGTCGAGCGCATGCATCTGCCGGATCCGACGCCGGACAATCACGTCGAGACGCGCTTCGCGCCCGACGGCGACGGCACCTTGATGACGATGCGGATGACGCTGCCGGATGCCGAAACGCGCGCGGCGATGCTCGCGACTGGCATGGAGCACGGCATGGAAGACAGCTATGCTCGGCTCGACCGCATGAGCTGAACGTGACTGACGTGAGGGACAATGCGCGACCGTTTCCTGACGGGCCTGATTGGCTATCCGATCGCGCATTCGGCGGCGCCTGCGATGCACGAAGCAGCCGCTGCAGCGCTCGGCGTCCGCTGTCACTACCAGCTGATCGAGGTCGAGGGCGCCGGCCGCGACGATCTGCGTGCGATGCTTGAGGGCATCAGGCGGCTCGGCTTTGCCGGCGTCAACGTCACCTTTCCCTACAAGGAGGCGGTCGTCGAACTGCTCGACGACCTCGCACCCGATGCGCGCGCGATCGGCGCGGTCAACACCATCGTCGCCGATGGTGCGCGGCTGGTCGGGCACAACACCGACGCGTCAGGTTTTGTGCGTGCGATCGCGCCGCTGCTTGCATCAGCGCCGCGCGGCCCGATCGCGCTGATCGGTGCCGGCGGCGTCGGCAAGGCGATCGCCTTCGCGCTCGCCGGCCTCGGCGTCGGTGAACTCCGCGTCTTCGACGCCGATGCCGCGAAGGTCGCGCGGCTGGCCGGTCAGTTGGCCGGCCGTCATGCGGTCCGTGGTGTCGCCAGCGTCGAGGGCGCGGTCGACGGCGCGACCGGCGTCGTCAATGCAACGCCGTTCGGCATGCTGCCGAACCGCGACAGTCCCGTGCCGGAGAGCTTGTTGCATTCGTCGATGTGGGTCGCCGACGCCGTCTATACGCCGCTGTGGACGCCGTTGCTGTTGGCGGCCAAGGCAAAGGGCGCCAAAGTCCTGACCGGGCGCGATCTCGCGATCTACGCAGCAGCGGACGCGTTCGAATTGTTCACGACGATGATGCCTTCGACTGATGTCATGGCAAATGCGTTCGACGCGGTGATGGCCGCACGCTACTCTCCGCCCGCCTGAAGGGCGGAGACATCAAATGACAAAAATCAGGATCGGGCTGGCCGGCTGCGGCTTCGTGTCGGAGCTGCACATGGTTGCCTACCGGCGCGTCTATGGCGTCGACGTCGAGGTGAGGGCGGTCGCGGCGCGCGGCGATCATGTCAATGCGTTCGCCCGCAAGCACGCAATCCCGAATGCCTGTCGCAGCTTTGCCGAGCTGATCGCCGACGCTGATATCGACGTCATCGACATCTGCACGCCGCCCAATCTGCATGCTGGGATGATCGTCGAGGCGATGCAGGCCGGCAAGCACGTGATCTGCGAGAAGCCGTTCAGCGGTTATTTCGGCCGCGACGGCGACAAGGCGCCGATCGGCAAGCATGTGCCCAAAGCGCTGATGTACCAGCGGGTGATGGAGGAGATGGAGGTGACCCGTGCCGCGATCGAGCGAAGCGGACAACTCTTCATGTATGCCGAGGACTGGATCTACGCGCCGGCGGTGACCAAGACCGCGGAGATCATCCGCGCCACCGGCGACAAGATCCTGTTCATGAAGGGCGAGGAGAGCCATTCCGGCTCGCATGCGGCGCATGCCGCCGAGTGGGCGATGACCGGCGGCGGCTCGCTGATCCGGATGGGCTGTCATCCCCTGTCGGCGGTGCTCTATCTCAAGCAGGTCGAGGCGAAAGCGCGCGGCGAGACCATCGCGGTCGCCAGCGTCACCTGCGACGTCGGCAATGTCACCGCCGGCCTTAAATCCGAAGAGCGCGCCTACATCAAGGCCAATCCCGTCGATGTCGAGGATTGGGGCACGCTGACCGCAACTTTCTCCGACGGCACCAAGGCCACGGTGTTTTCGGGCGACATGATCATGGGCGGCGTACGCAACCTGGTCGAGACCTACACGAGCGGCGGCTCGCTGTTCGCCAACATCACCCCCAACACGCATCTGATGAGCTACCAGACCTCCGAGGAGAAGCTCGCCTCGGTCTACATCACCGAAAAGGTCGATCGCAAAACCGGCTGGCAATATGTCTGCCTCGAGGAGGAATGGACCCGCGGCTACCTGCAGGAGATCCAGGACTTCATGGAATGCGTGACGACTGGGCGGCAGCCGCTCGCCGATCTCGCGCTGGCGTATGAGACGACCAGGGTGAACTACGCCGGCTACTGGGCGGCGGATGAGGGCAGGCGGGTGGTGCTGTAGGTTGCCCGCAACAGCGAGATCGTGTGTGCCACGCTAGACCCGTCATCCTGAGGTGCGAGCGGAGCGAGCCTCGAAGGATGCACGGCCCGGCCGGTGGCCGTCGATCCTTCGAGACGCCCGCAAGTGCGGGCTCCTCAGGATGACGGAGATAGTTGCCGGCCAGCCGCGATAAGGATCGACTCCTACGCCGCGTACACCGAGCCCTTCGGCAGCGGGAACACCGGGTCCTGCGTGCGGATATTGGTCGGCCACACCACGGTGATGCGCTCGCCGGCGTTCTGCATCACGACCGGCGTCGAGCGCTCGTTCTGGCCGGACAGCGGCGTGCCCGGCGGATAGAACTTCACGCCATAGCCCTGGATGGTGCCGCCTGCGGGGATGTCGACGTCGAGCGCCGCCTTGCGGATCGCCTCGGGATCGAAGCCGCCATACTTGTCCTTGGCGACCGGCAGCACATTGTTGAGCAGGATCCAGGTCTGGTTGAAGCCCATCGAGCAGTGCGGCGGCACTTCGGTCGCATTGGTCTTCTCGCGGTAGCGCGCGACCATGGTCTTGGTGAGGTCGCCGACGCCGGGTGCGAGCTTGGCCGGATCGAGCAGCTGCGCCGGCACTGGGTCGATGTTGCAGAAATTGTCGATGTCGGCGCCGAAGGTCGCGCGCAGCTTGTCGAGCTGGCTGTAGCCGGCGCCGGCGCCGAACAGCATCTTGAACTTCAGCCCGCTCTCGCGCGCCTGGCGCAGGAACAGCGTGATGTCGGGATTGTAGCCGGCATGCGAGATCACGTCGGCCTTGGCGCGCTTCAGCTTGGTGACCAGCACCGAGAGATCGGGCGCGGAAGCCGAATAGCCCTCCTTCAGCACGACCTGAAGCCCGACCTCCTTGGCGAAGGCCTCGTCGGCGGCGGCGACGCCGACGCCATAGGGCCCGTCCTCGTGGATCAGCGCCACCTTGACGTCCTTCGGCTCCATGCCGAGCTTGGCCTTGGCGTGCTCATTGATGAAGCTCGCGAAGGCCTGGCCGTATTGGTCGGAATGGATCTGCGCGCGGAACACGTATTGCAGGTTCTTGTCCTTGAACACGGCGGTCGAGACCGCGGTCGTGATCCACAGGATCCGCTTCTGCTGCTCGACCTTGGCGGCGAGCGGCACCGCGTGGGAGCTTGCGAACACGCCGTTGAGAATGTCGACCTTCTCCTGGTCGATCAGGCGATTGGCCTCGTTGATCGCGACATCGGGCTTGCTCTGGGAATCGACGTTGACCGGCGCGATCTTGTACTTGCCGCCGACGCCGCCCTTCTCGTTGACGAGGTCGATCGCGATCTGGGTGCCGATCGAGGAGGCGACCGAGCCGCCGGCGGCGAACGGGCCGGTCAGGTCGTAGATCACACCGATCCGGACCGTTTCGGCCTGCGCCTGCGCCCGTGTCCAATCCAAGCTGAAAGCAGCGGCGGCAGCCGCTGAAGTCTTCAGCAGCGTCCTGCGTGAAGTCGGCATCGCGTCCTCCCCTGAAACCGTCAGTTGTGTGACGGGTCTTGCTTGTTTTCGCGGAGTATTGGGAGGCGAGGTCGGAAAGTCAACGCGGCTTGCGGCTGCGGCGTCTTGCGCTTTAGGAGGGTTGGCCGCAACAAAGACTGTCGTCGCCCGGCTCGACCGGGCGACCCAGTATTCAAGAGGCCGCAGTGCTTGAGCCGATAGGCCGCGGCGTACTGGATCGCCCGGTCAAGCCGGACGATGACACCGATAAAGCGGTGAGGGGCGCGCTATCGGACACAGAGACGTTGAAACCTACTCCATCATCGCGGCATGGTCCGACGGCGCGGACTGCGAGCGCAGCGTGGCCTTGGTCGAGCCGATCATCAGCGCGAGCGGGATCGAGACCAGGATGAACAGCATCACCAGCTGGTAGTCGTGCGAGAACGCGATGATCTGCGACTGCGCCGCCACCATCTTGTCGGCCATCGCGCGGCCGGCATCGGTGTTGAGGTTGATCATGCCTGACACGTCGGGCATCTGCAGCGCGTGGTTGAACGGATTGATCTGCTCCGACAGCTTTGCGTAGATCCGCCGTCCGCCTTCCGTCAGCTGCGCGATCACGATCGAGATGCCGACCGAGCTTGCGACGTTGCGCAGCAGCGTCAGCATCGAGGTGCCGTCGGTGCGCAGATGGTTGGGCAGCGACATGAACGCCACCGTCGACAGCGGCACGAACACGAGGCCGAAGCCAAAGCCCTGGACGACGCTGACGACGATGATCTCGTTGGCCTGCGTCATGTCGGTCCAGCCGGTCATCTGGAACAGCGAGGCCGCGGTCAGCGCCAGGCCGGAGATGATCAGCGTGCGCGCCTCGATGTAGCGCATCATGCGGCCGACCAGCATCATCGCGACGAAGGTGCCGGCGCCGCGGGTCGCCAACAACAGGCCCGCGGTGATGATCGGGTAGCCGACCACGTTCTGCAGATAGGGCGAGGACAGCGCCATGGTCGAATACAGCACGAGGCCCATGACAGTCATGAACACGCAGCCGCCGAGGAAGTTCTTGTCCTTGAACAGCGCGAACTGGATGAAAGGCCGGCTGGTCGTCAGCGAATGGGCGAAGAAATAGTAGAAGCCGACCGCGGAGACGATGAATTCGATCATGATCTCGTTGGATTCAAGCCAGCCGAGCTGCTCGCCGCGGTCGAGCGCGAGCTGCAGCGAACCGATCGCGACCGCGAGCGCACCGAACCCGAACCAGTCGAAGCGCAGATTGAGGTCCTGCTTGGTTTCGTCCATGAAGACCGCAAGGCCGAGCACGGTGATCGCGCCGAACGGCAAATTGACGAAGAACACCCAGTGCCAGGAATAGGTCTCGGTCAGCCAGGCGCCGAGCGAGGGCCCCATGATCGGGCCCATCATCACGCCCATACCCCAGATCGACATCGCTTTGGCACGCTCATGCAGCGCGTAGGAGTCGAGCATCACGGCCTGCGACAGCGGCACCAGCGCCGCGCCGAACACGCCCTGCAGCAGGCGGAACAGCACCATCTGGTTGATGTCCTGCGCCAGGCCGCAGAACACCGAGGCGACCGTGAAGCCGGCCGAGCAGATGATGAAGATGCGCTTCCGGCCATAGCGGTTGGCGATCCAGCCGACCGGCGCGGTCATGATCGCGGCCGCGACGATGTAGGAGGTCAGCACCCAGTTGATCTGGTCCTGCGAGGCCGACAGCGAGCCCTGCATATAGGGCAGCGCAACGTTGGCGATCGTGGTGTCGAGCGCCTGCATGATCGTCGCGGTCATCGCGCAGATCGTCACCATGTTCCGGCGCATGCCGGGCACGGCTGATGGTGACGGTGCATTCATTCAGGTCGGTCCTGTTCGAGCGTTGGAGTCACCTCTCCCGCTTGCGGGGAGGTCGGCGCGTAGCGCCGGGTGGGGGCTCTCTCCACAACATGACTCGTGGAGAAAGCCCCCACCCCGGCCCTCCCCCGCAAGCGAGGGCTTTGCGCAATCGGGCGTGCGCGGGTGGAGGCCAGTGTCAGGCATTTTTTTGCGTGGCTTCTGGGGGCGC